>NZ_BAAAPH010000023.1:0-134789 GCF_039531045.1 Kribbella hippodromi
CCTTCCGGAGCACAAGCTCCTGATCTCGGATGTCCGTCAAAACGGGGCAGCCCCAGGGGCGGGGGTCGGGGGTGCCGTCGGGGGATTTGTGGGGGCGGGCGTGGGCGTGGATGAGGGTGCGGAAGAGTTCGGCGTTTTCGTTGGCCAGGTAGCCGCGGAAGGTGATGCCTCGGTCTGCTGGGCTGAGGGTCAGGGACTCTTGGGTGTAGGCCTGTTTTTCCTTGGGTTCTGGGCCGTCTGGGTCCAGGAGGTCGCGGATCTTGCGGCCGGAGCGGCGGAGGTCGGCGGGGGTGTGGGTGGCGGCGAGGGTGATCAGTTGTTGTTCGGCGAAGTTCAGGTTTTCGGTGGAGACCGAGGGCGGGACCTGATCGAGGACGGACATGATGGCGGCTGCTTGGGCAGGGGTGACTCGCCAGCCGGCCTGAGGCGTCGCGGCTGGATCAGGTGTGGTGTCGGGGGCGGGCGTCGTTGTGGTTAGGGGGTTGGGGAAGGGAGTGCTTGGGTCGGGGAGGGCGGCGGTGGTTTGGGGGTACTTGGGGAGCTGGGTGGCGGTGCGTACGGTGCGGCGGGACTCGGTCGGGTCCAGGTGGTACCGGGTGGTGAGGAGGCGGGCGGTGTCGCCGGCGCCCAGGTCCTTGGAAGTCGGATCGTAGCCATGTCGTTCTGTGAGCCAAGGAGTTGGTCTTGTGAGTTGTCTTCCTAAGACCGCTTGGCCTCCGACTTCGTCCAGAGCGGACAGTTGTTCGCTGTCGCTCATCGTCCACACGGGGCGTTCGCCGAGTACCTCCATGCAGACAAGCCTAGACACACCCACCGACAGTTTTTGCCCGGAAGGCCTTTTATTTAAGAGGAAATTCAGCGCTGGATCGAGTAATCCGCGTGTGTAAACCCCGAAGCGAGCTCAGTACCCAGTGACGTCCGGCCAGCTCAGTTCGATGCCTTGGGCAACTAGGCTTGATTGGAAGGCCGTGAGCTGTGCGGGATTACCACGGACGGCGCGCGGCGTGGTCTTGTGGTTCAGGCAGTACGCGGCAAGGGCGCCCGCGGATTCGCCGATGTTCCACTCGACCGGATGCAGGCGGTAACACCCGTTGGTGATGTGTGTCGTGCCGAGGTTCTTGTTGGCAGGCAGGAGGTTGTCGACGCGTTCGGGGATCAGCGCCCCGAGCGGGATGCGGAACGGGCTGCTCGCCACATCGATGTAATTGTCCCCACCCGTCGACGGATGCAGGTCGATGCGGTACATCCCCACGCCGACCGAGTCCGCGTACTCGACCGCGCCGCGCGACCCCCGCACCGCAACGGACAGATCCTGCTCCACAATCGTGTACTCGGCCTTGATCCGCCGCGATTCCCGGATGTACGGCGCCTGGGCCAGACCATCCGTGGAGCCGAGCAGATCGCCCCGCAACCGCAAACCGGGGAATCCCGCGCCCCCGTCGGGCCGGGGTGCTTCGGTCTGCAGCCAGTAGAAGACCGCCTGCGACAGCTCTCGCGCCGCGGCGAGATGTTTCGCGGCGTCCGGTACGTCGATCACCGGGCCGTCGAAGTAGTCGATCATCGGCCAGTTGACCAGGCAGATGTCGCTCTCGTACGCACCGGGGACGAACTGCCGGCGGGCGGCGATCCGGCGGAAGGTCCAAAGGTTGGTGTCACCACCGGTACGGCGCTGGTCGGCGATCACGGCCAGCGGATCGTCGTCGGGGTTCGGGGTGAAGGAACGCGTCGAGGTTTGCAGGGTGCGCGGGTTCGGCGCGGTCCAGGACAGCAGCCGATCGCCCCAGAACTCGGGCTGGTAGTTCCGCCAGTACGCATAGTTGGCCGGTTTGTCGCCGACGTGATCGCCGTCGGCGTGATCGATCGCGAAACAGTACGAGACGGCTTGCATGTTCAGCGGTTGCGCCTCGGCGGGGGCGCTCGGTTCGCCGGTGGTGGACTGGGATTCGAAGCCGGTGACGTACTCGGTGCCGGTCAGCGGGAGCAGCTCGCCGGTCTCGGTTGCGTCGAGTACGTACGGCGCTGTGATGGCAATGCGCTCGTCGGACTCACGGTGCTGAACGGTCACGGCGGTGACGCGGTCGCCGTCGGTGTCGGCGGCGATCGGACGGTACGGCTGGAGGATCTGCAGGCGACGGCTGGCGCGGTACGGGGCGAGCATGCTCTCCAGGACGGCGAGCGCGACACGTGGTTCGTGGCAGAGTTTGGAGACGTAGCCGGCGCCTGGGTTGAGCTGTGCGGTGTCGCGGGCGGCGGCGGTGAGCGGGTAGTGGCGGCGGTAGTAGTCGCGGATGCCGTCTCGGAGGGCGCGGTACGAGGCGGTGACGCCGAACTGCTCGACCCAGGAGTGCTCGTCCGGTGGTACGGCCTGGCTGGTCAGCTGTCCGCCGAGCCAGTCGAACTCCTCGGTGAGGACGACCGAACGGCCGGCGCGCAGGGCGGCGAGCGCCGCCGCGACACCGCCTAGACCGCCGCCGACGACGAGAACATCTGTATGCATTTAGCGACCTTTGCTGGGCGGGGTGAGGGTGGTGCCGGTGGTGAGTTCGCAGGGGAGGAGCACCTGGTACGAGCCGGCGGTGCCGCTGAGGATCGCTTCGAGCAGTTCGACCGCCCGGAGTCCCATCGCGCGCCGGGGAACGTGAAAGCCGGAGAAGTCGACATCGCTGGCGACCGGACGAGTGGAGTCACCCAGGGCGACCACGGAAAGCTCAGTTGGTACGTCGATGCCCCGCGCGGATGCTGCAGCGAGTAGGGCGATCGCGTCCGCGCGCTCCTCGACGAAGACAGCGGTGATGTGCCGGTCGAGGAGCGTGTCGAGTAGTTGGCCGGCCCAGGTGTCGGGTGGCGTTGAATCCGCCGCTGTGCTTCCAGGTGAGATGGGATCAGATGGAAGGGAGGAGGGGGAGGGGCGCGGACCGGTGGTGAGGGTGAGGGCGCGGGGGCCGGCGGCCTGGTAGTAGCCGCGGAGGCGGTCGGCGGACGACTCGGCGAGGCGACCTGCGGCACCGCCCAAAGCACCGCCCAAAGCACCGCCCAAAGCACCGCCCGAGGCGCCGCCCAGAGCACCGCCCGAAGTGCGGTCCGAGGCGTCGCCCGAAGCGCCGCCTGACGTGGCGGCCAGGGTGCTGGGGCCGGCGTAGGCGAGGTGGTGGTGGCCTTGGGAGAGGGCTTGTTGGACGACTGTGGCGGTGGCGGTGGTGTAGTCGGCGCCGACGTACGGAACGGGGCCGCCGGCGTCGTCGCGGCGGCCGACCGAAACGAACGGGTAGTCCTCGGCGATCAACCGAGCCAGCTCGTCACGCGGCACGTCGCGCCCCAGCAGCAGGCAGCCATCGGCGATCCGCAACCGGTTGTTCTCATGGAAGATCCGCCGGTGACCATCGCTCACCGGCGCGCTGGTGAACAGCAGCAGATCCAGCCCGAGCCGCTCGGCGCAATCCTCGATCCCGGCGAGAAACGGATGGTAGAAATCCCCACTCGCGCTGGGAAACACCGACTCGTACGTGAACACGCCAAGGATCTGATTGCGCTGTTTCAGCATCCGCCGGGCCAGCGGATCAGCCTGGTACCCGGTGTCGCGGATCACCTTGAGCACCCGGTCCCGGGTTTCGGCCGGGATCCGGGCGGTCGCGTCGCTGCGGTTGTTCAGCACCAGCGAAACGGTGGTCTGGCTGACATTCGCCAGCCGCGCGATGTCACGCTGCGTCAGTCGGGTGGCCTTGTCTGGCATCGTGCGACGATAGCTCGCCCGCAACCAGGACGTCAAGCCGATCAATCAGTGGTAATGCGAATTACTAGGTCATCCTGAACTGCAGTACCTGCCGCCCGGGAGTGCGTCCGGTCAGGTACACCCGAAGCCCGTCCGGCGTCAGGTTCCCACCGAGATACGTGTACCGCTCACCAGGATCCATCGCGACCCGAGCCGTCCCGTTCCCAGGCCCGAACGAGATCCGATCCGCCCCCACCGTGTAACTCCCGGTCCCGGACCCGAGCTGATAGTTGCCCGAAGCATCCAACGCGTCAACCCCGGCCAGCGTTCCACCGGGCCGGAAGCACAGCTCGATCGCGTACCCCGTCTCATCCCCCGCGAAATCGAACGTCAAGTCAAACCCGTCTGGCACCTCGACAACTGAAACCGACGTCCGCAACGACCGATACTGCTTCGGCCGATGCTCAAAATCCATCGACGCATAGAACCGCCCCTCCGGCGTCAGCGCATACTGCCCGTCAGGACGCCGATACCGCTTGGGCAACGGCAAGTGGTACGGCACCTTGACCTCGGACGACAACCGAAACGCCTTGCCCGCCACCCGAAGCCCATCACTCCGAAAATGCCCGGTACTGAAGAACTGCGGTGACAACCGCACCGAGTCCAGGATCGCCGCACCGTTGCGCAGCTTGAAGAACGTCGGGTTCGTCGACAACCCCGACGAAATCACCGGCACGTCAGAGAAGTCCGTGCCACCGAAGATGGTCGCCGTACGCGCCCCACGCCGCACCCGAACCGACGCCTGCGACGGATAGTGCTGCACAAAGTCTACCGGCGCCGGCACCAAACCAGGAAGCGATGCAGCAAGCGAAGGCCGCTCCAGCACCTCGGCCAAGAAGTCCCCAAGCTCACCCGTCCCACGCGCTTCGATGCCCTTGGCAACGGTCGCGAACCGCCCGTCCCGTGCATGCAAAGCCAGCTCACGGAACTGCGTCAGGTACCACCAAACCTCCCGAATCCCCTTCTGATCCTGCCGGCGCGAAGCCGTCGTATCCACCTCGCCATTCGGCTCCAGCAAATACAACGTCACGTCAAGATTCCGCCGCACGTACTCGAGCAACTCCGGCTTGTTCCGCAACCACGCGATCGTCAGCAGACAAGGGTTCGTCACCTCAGCCGCGTACGTGGAGCTGCGTTCGCTGTAGATCCCGTCCGGGGTCGCGTCGATACCCTCGTCCAGCCACTCGTCGATCCGCGCCGCGTACCGCCGGTCCGGGAACAGGTGATGCGCGCGAGCCAGCGCGGCGGACACCTCCCACCGATGGTTCGGCGTGTGTACGCCACCACTCGCCAGCGCCGGACCGGCCTTCTTCACCACCGACGCGAGCCGCGCCCGCAGCGCCGAAGTCTCGGACCGCCCATCGTCCTCCAGCAACGCGTACAGCATGCACACGTCCTGGATCGCGAACGCACTGTCCGGCGGCGAATGCAGGTTGCCCACGTCGTACAGCCCGTCCGCATGCTGCCGTACGACGAGCTGATCCACGAGCCACCCAAGCGGTTCGAGCAGCGCCGGATCGTGGTGATAGGACGACCGCCCCCACACGTACCCGGACACCAGCCGCCGCGCCTTTCGCGCCACCGTCCGGACGCTGTCGCCGGTGCTCCGGTAGTTCGCCAGGACCAGCGGGATCTGGGTCTGGTTGGCCTTGGTCAGCAGGGTCAGGAAGTCGTCGTCCACGGCAGCAACCTCAGCATGCGCGGGCCCGGGATGCAGCGCCCCCACCGCCACCGTGGTCAGCGAACCGGTCAGAAAGGTACGTCGGAGCATCGGGGATCTCCCTCGGTAAGCGGTTGCCAAGTGTCCAGAACTGTCGCTGCGCGACTTTGTCCTGTCAAGACCGCGCGAGCCGCGCGCAGCCAGCCGTCCGACCCGCGCCGACCCCTTGCATAAACCGGTTTCTCGTACTAGTTTCACCGGCCAAAGCAAGCGCTTTCCGGCGGCTCCGGGGCAGGCGGCCCCGGAGCATTGCCCAAGGCAACCCGCCGGCCTGGGATGGAGGAGTCGTCGATGAGTGCGCTCAGCGAACTGGGCAGCCTCCGGGGCAGGAAGGCATCAGGCCGGAAGAAGGACAACCTGGCCGGCTACCTGTTCCTGGCGCCGTGGCTGCTCGGGCTGTTCCTGATCACGATCGGCCCGATGCTGGCCTCGCTGTACCTGTCCTTCACGGACTACAACCTGATCCAGGCGCCGAAGTGGATCGGCCTGGACAACTTCGTCCGGATGCTGTCCGACCAGCGGCTGCACAACTCGCTCAAGGTCACCTTCACGTACGTGTTCGTCTCGGTCCCGCTGCAACTCGGGCTGGCGCTCTTGCTGGCCGTGGTGCTCGACCGCGGTGTTCGCGGGATGGCGTTTTATCGATCGATCTTCTACCTGCCGTCGCTGCTCGGTTCGAGCGTCGCGATCGCGATCCTCTGGCGGCAGGTGTTCGGCACCGAAGGCCTGATGAACCAGGTGCTCGGCCTGGTCGGCATCGAAGGCAAAGGCTGGATCTCCGACCCGAGTACGGCACTCGGCACCCTGGTCGTCCTGAACGTGTGGACGTTCGGTTCGCCGATGGTGATCTTCCTTGCCGGCCTCCGGCAGATCCCGTCGATGTACTACGAGGCCGCGGCCGTGGACGGAGCCGGCGTACTCCGCCGGTTCTTCAGCATCACGCTGCCGCTGCTGACGCCGATCGTGTTCTTCAACCTGGTGCTGCAGATCATCCACGCGTTCCAGTCGTTCACCCAGGCGTTCGTCGTCTCCGGGGGCAGCGGCGGGCCGTCGGACTCGACGATGTTCTTCACGCTCTACCTCTACGACCGGGGCTTCGGCAATTTCGACATGGGGTACGCGTCCGCGATGGCGTGGTTCCTGCTCGTGATCATCGGGGTCTTCACCGCCGCGAACTTCTTCGCCTCGAAGTACTGGGTGTTCTATGACGACTGAGACGCTGCCCCGAACCGTCGGCGCCGGCCGGACCGCGCTCCTGACCTGGTCCCGGGTCCGCCCGATCCTGATCCATGTCGTGCTGGCCGGCGCCGCGCTGGTGATGCTCTACCCGGTGATCTGGATGGTGGTCAGCTCACTGCGGCCGGGCAACGAGATCTTCCGCGATCCCGGCATCCTGGTGAAGGACCTGCGGATCGAGAACTACCGGGTCGGCTGGAACGCACTGACTGAGCCGTTCACGCGCTACCTGCTGAACTCGGCCCTGGTGGTCCTGGGCGCGATCCTCGGCAACCTGGTGTCCTGCTCGATGGCCGCGTACGCGTTCGCGCGGCTGGAGTTCAGCGGCAAGAAGTTCTGGTTCGCGATCATGCTGCTGAGCATCATGCTGCCGATCCACGTGGTGATCGTGCCGCAGTACATCCTGTTCTCGAACCTGGGCTGGATCAACACCGTGCTGCCGCTGATCGTGCCGAAGCTGCTCGCCACCGACGCCTTCTTCGTCTTCCTGATGGTGCAGTTCATCCGCGGCATCCCGCGCGAGCTGGACGAAGCGGCCCGGATCGACGGCTGCGGCAAGGCCGGCATCTTCGTCCGGATCATCCTGCCGCTGATGGTGCCGGCGCTGGCCACCACGACGATCTTCACGTTCATCTGGACCTGGAACGACTTCTTCAGCCAGCTGATCTACCTGACCGACCCGCACATGTACACCGTCCCGCTCGCGCTGCGGTCGTTCGTGGACTCGACCTCCAGCTCGTCCTGGGGCTCGATGTTCGCGATGTCGGTGGTCTCGCTGGTCCCGGTCTTCCTCGCCTTCCTGCTCGGCCAGCGGTTCCTGATCAAGGGCATCGCCACCACCGGCATCAAGTAGTCCCGCCCAAGTACCCACGCCCAAGTACCCACGCAGTCGCGGTAGTTATCGCTGAAAGGTGCACCACATGAGGCACATCCCCAAGGCCCTGACGGCCCTGGCGCTGGCCACCACGTTGCTGGCGGCAAGCGCCTGCGGTGGCGACTCCGGCGGCGCGGCGTCGTCGAAGGACGGCAAGGTCACGCTCCGCTTCACCTGGTGGGGGTCGGACACCCGGACCAAGCTCACCCAGCAGGTGATCGACGCGTACCAGAAGGATCATCCGGACGTCACCATCAAGGGTGAGTTCGGCGAGTGGTCCGGCTACTGGGACAAGCTCGCCACCACGGTCGCCGCCAACGACGCGCCGGACATCATCCAGATGGACGAGAAGTACCTGCGCGAGTACGCCAAACGGGGCGCGCTGCTCGACCTGAAGAAGGCGCAAGGGCTGGACACCGGCAAGTTCGAGCCGGACACCCTGGGCGCGGGCGAGTTCGACGGCGGTCTGTACGGGCTGAACGCCGGAATCAACTCCTTCGCGGTCGTCGTGAACCCGGCCGCCTTCAAGACCGCCGGCGTACCGATCCCGGACGACACCACCTGGACCTGGGACGACTTCGCCAAGACCGCCGCCGAGATCACCACCAAGACCGGCGGCAAGATCACCGGGTCCGGCACGCTCGGCGGCAACGAGGCCGGCCTGAACCTGTGGGCCCGGCAGAACGGCGAGTCGCTCTGGACCAAGGACGGCAAGCTCGGCGTCTCGCCGGAGAAGACCACCGACTTCTTCAAGTACATCCTGAAGCTGCGGGACCAGAAGGCGATCCCGTCGGCCGAGGCGGTCTCGCAGGACATGAACGCCTCACTCGACCAGTCCGCGTTCGCGACCGGCAAGCTGGCGATGACCTTCATCTGGAGCAACCAGCTGGTCGCCTTCAGCAAGGCGACCGGGCAGCAGTTGAAGCTGCTCCGGATCCCGAGCCAGGACGGCACGGCGGCCGACAACGGCTCGTACTACAAGGGCTCGATGTTCTGGTCGATCTCGTCCCGGTCGAAGCAGCAGAAGGCGGCCGCCGAGTTCGTCAACTACCTGGCCAACAGCACTGCGGCTGGGAACGTACTGCTGGCCGAGCGGGGTGTGCCGCCGAACACCGAGATCCGCGCTGAGGTGACGCCGAAGCTGCAGCCGGCCGACGCCGCGACCGCGAAGTTCATCCAGGACATCAGCAAGGACCTGGGCGACCCGTCACCGGCGCCGCCGGTCGGTGGTGGACAGGTCGAGAAGATCATCCAGCGGTACACGACCGAGGTACTGTTCGGCCGGCAGGCGCCGGACGCGGCTGCCAAGGCGTTCCTGGCCGAGGTCGACGGGGAGCTCAAATAGTGTTGCTGATGGCAACTGATTGCCGATGACGGGCTCGCGCGTGGCCGTGGTGGGAATCCACGGCCACGGCGCCTCCCATGTCCGGAACGTCGCCCGGCTGGCGGACCGCGGCCAGGCCGAGCTGGTCGCGGTCGCCGATCCACAAGGCGCGGACGATCTGCCGGCCGGCGTCCAGGTCTTCGCCGGTCTGGATGAACTGCTCGCCGCCACCGCGGTCGACGTGGTGGTGATCTGTACGCCGATCCAGACGCACGTCCCGCTCGCGGAGCTGGCGATGCGCGCGGGCGCCGACGTCCTCCTGGAGAAGCCGCCGACCGCGACGCTGGCCGAGTTCGAGCGGCTGTCCGAGGTGGTGGCCGAGACCGGGCGGGCCTGTCAGGTCGGCTTCCAGGCGCAGGCGTCGGAGGCGACGCTCAAGCTGGCGTCGATGATCGCGGCCGGGCAACTCGGCGAGTTGCGCGGCATCAGCGCGACCGGCAAATGGGTACGAAAAGCACAGTACTTCCAGCGGGCGCGCTGGTCCGGCCGGCGGCGGCTCGACGGAATCGATGTCGTCGACGGTGCGGTGACGAACCCGCTGGCGCATGCGGCCGCGGCTGCACTGCTGCTGGACGGTTCGACCGGCGTTGATGACGTACGCACCGTCGAAACCGAGCTGTACCGGGCCAATCCGATCGAGTCCGACGACACGTCATCGGTACGCATCACCACCACGCGCGGTACGCCGATCCTGATCGCGGTCACCTTGTGCGCGACCGAGCATCTGGAGGCGTCCGTGATCGTGCACGGCTCCGAAGGGCGTGCGGTACTGACGTACCAGTCGGACCTCATCGACGGTACGAAGTACGGCCGCGCTGATCTGCTCGAGAACTTGCTCGCCCACCGCGCCGATCCCGGCGTACCGCTCTACTGCCCGCTGCACGCGACCGGCGGATTCACCCGCGTGGTCGAGGCGGTGCGCACTGCCCCGGACCCGATCGAGATCCCCGCGGAGCTGGTGCGCTGGGAAGGTGACGGACTGGAGCGCCGGCCGATCGTCCGCGACGTGGAGAACTGGATCGACCGCGCCTCGAACGAGCTCGCCCTCTTCAGCGAGATCGGCGCGCCCTGGACCCCAACGAAACGGGAGACCCGATGACCCTCGGCTGCAACCACGCGCTCGGCCGATCCATCCAGGTCACGGCCGGCGACCGTGAGCTGTTCACGTACGTCTACAACGCCGACGACCCCCAGTACGAATCGCCGCGACCGTACTTCCACCCGATCCGCACCCTGACCGGCGACCTGATCAGCGTGTACCGGCCCTGGGATCACCTGTGGCACAAGGGCCTGGCGTGGTCGCTGCCGCACTTCGGGCAGGACAATTTCTGGGGCGGGCCGACGTACGCCAAGGAAGACGGGTACCAGCCGCGCGACAACAACGGATCGCAGGACCACGACCGGGTGGAGGCGCTCGACGTGTCCGACGACGAGGTCCGGTTCGCGCATCACCTGGCCTGGCACACCCAGGGCGGCAAGCACGTGGTCGACGAGCTGCGGACGATCACCACCCGCCTGACCGACGACGGCTGGGTGTTGCGGTACGAGACCGCGATGACCAACGTGTCCGGCGAGGACGTACCGATCGGCAGCCCGACCACCGCCGGCCGCCCGAACGCCGGGTACGGCGGACTGTTCTGGCGCGGACCGCGTTGTTTCACGAACGGCACGATCCTCTCCCCGCAGGGCAGCGGGCGCGACGAGCTGATGGGTCAGCGCGCGCCGTGGATGGGCTTCACCGCACGCCAGGACGAGACCGACACGGCGTCGACGATCATCGTCGCGGACGACACCGGCAACGTACGCCATCCACCGCAGTGGTTCGTACGCTCCGAGAACTTCGCCGCGGTCTGCCCGGCGCCGTGGTTCTCCGAAGAACTCCCGGTTCCGGCCGGCAGCACGCTCGCCCTCAAGTATGCCGTCCTGGTCGCCGACGGGCTCTCCGACGACGACCGCGCGAACGCGCTGGCGGACCAGGCGCGGAAAGCATTGGGCTAAGTCGCTTCCGCATCAACAAAAAGGAAGCGTTTGAAATTCGGAGGTGTAAGCCGCCAAGGTAATGGGGAGGTTCGAGACGTTTCCGGATTCGCCTCCCCTTCCGGGGCCGGGAACCGGTAGCCTCGTGCAGCGCGCTACATGGGGGCCGCCGTACCACCCACCCGACGAACTGCCGGAGAGCCCAAACCGGTCAGGAGAGCACGTCTTGCAGGAGAACACCAGCACAACCAGTACTGGCGAACTGGTCAACGTACCCCTCACCGGTGCGGACAAAGTCGCCTACGCTTTCTACGCGACCGCGGCTGCCGCGGCTCTGGTCGGCCAGGTCTGGGCCGGCGTGACCCATATCCCCTGGCCGGACAGCGGCTTCTCGACGCTGCTCAAGATCGTCCTGGTCACTCCCGCGGTCGCGGTGCTCGAGCTCGGTGGTGTCGCCACCGCCGCGCTCGCCGACCTGCGCCGCCGCAAGGGCGAGCAGGCCTACGCGTACCGGGCGATGTCGTTCTTCGCGGCGCTGGTCGCGGTCGTCTTCAACGTGGTCGGCCACTGGCGGCCGGAGGAGCGGTTCCTCGCCTTCGGCTTCGGCGGCCTGTCCGCGTTCGCCTACGTGCTCTGGCTGATCCACAGCTCGGCCCGCCGCCGCGACGCACTGCGCCGGGCCGGGCAGATGCGTGAAACCGGTCCGGTGTACGGCCTGGTGCAGTGGGCCCGCGAACCGCGGGTCACCTGGCTGGCCCGCTCACTCGCGATCGAACACGGCTACGGCCTGTACGAGAGCCTCCGCGCGGCGCAGCACCAGATCCGGAACCGGAGCCGGCGCGAGGCGATCGCCGGCACGGTGGCCGAGTACATCCGGTCCGAGCACCAGGACGAGCGGCTGGCGAAGATCGCCGAGACGACGTACGACCCGGACCGGCTGGCCGGGATGCTCGAAGAGCGGATCAACTACGAGGTCATCACCAACAAGCTGACCAAGGCGATCTCGCCGCCGCCGGAAGCCGAAGAGCGCCCGGCCGCGGTGTGGGTGCTCGAAGGTGGTCAGCCGCGGCGCGCGGACGGCGGAGTGTCGTTGCGCGGCGACGAGGACGCCTGGACCGGCGAACTGATGGCGATCGTCGATCAACCGGACCGGACCGACAGCGATGTCGCCGAGGCGGTCGTGGTCGAGGACGAGAGCGTGTCGCAGAACGGTGCCGCGGGCAAGCTTCAGCCGCTGGCCCCGCAGCCGAAGGCCGAGCCGGTGGTGAAGAAGCCGCAGCCGCCGTCCCCGTTCGCGGGGCCGGCGGATGCACAGCCGCCGGCGCTGCTGAGTGCCTCGAAGGTCGAGCCGGTGCTGCCGGACCCGGCGCCCGCCGCGAAGGTGGAGCCGGAGCCGGAGGAAGAGCAGCCGGAGCCGACCGATCTGGAGAAGCGCCGGATGCGCGCGTGGAACATGCTGGCCGACTGGCCGGAGGGACACGAGCGGACGGCGAAGAACCTGGCCACCGCGATCAACTGCAGTGAGCCGATGGCGAGCCGGTTCATCGAGCAGTACGAGGCCGAGCACGGACTGGTCTTCAGCTCGCCGAATTGAACCTCGCACGATTGAAGCACGTGCTGCCGGTGGACCTCAGAGGTTGAGGTTCACCGGCAGTTCCGCGAGACCGCTGACCAGGACGCGGCGCCACTCGAGTTCCTCGGCCGGCTTCGCGAGGCGCATCCGCGGGAACCGCCGGACCAGCGCGAGCAGCGACTCCTGCAACTCGATCCGCGCCAGTTGGGCGCCGAGGCAGAAGTGCGGTCCGAAGCCGAAGGACAGGTGCTTGTTGTCCTGCCGGTCCAAGCGCAGGTCGTCCGGCGCTTCGTACGCCCGTGGGTCGCGGTTGGCTGAGTTGAGGGCTGCCATCACGCCTTCGCCGGCCTTGATGTGTACGCCGTGCAGCTCGAGGTCCTCGAGTGCGACCCGCAGCTGACCGACTTCGCTGAACCGGTTGAACCGCAGCAGCTCCTCGATTGCCGACGGGACCAGCGACGGGTCCGCGACCAGCCGATCCCAGTTCTCCGGCCAGCGCAGCAAGGTCGCGACGCAGCTGGAGATCTGGTTCGCCGAGGTCTCGTGACCGGCGACCAGCAGGTTCACGCCGAACGCGATCAGCTCCTCCTGGCTGAGCCGATCGCCCTCCTCGCGGGCGCGGACGAGCTCGTCGAGCAGATCCTCGGCCGGCTGGTCGGTGTTCGCCAGCTTCTTTGTGACCAGGTCCTCGATGTACGCGGTCAGGCTGGTCATCGCGTCCTCGACCAGGTCCTTCTCCGCCATCTTCATGCTGTACCCGAGCTCGGTCCACTCCCGGAACTGCGCGCGGTCCGCGTACGGTACGCCGAGCAGCTGGCAGATGACCTGGATCGGCAACGGCAAGGCGACCAGCTGACGGATGTCCGCGCCATCGCCCGCCCGGGCCACGTCCTCGGCGAGTTGCGCGGACAGGTCGGCCACCCACGGCCGGGTCCGTTCGATCTTCCGGTGCGCGAACGTTGGGACCACCAATCGTCGGAGGCGGGTGTGCTCGGGCGGGTCGGTGGTGGTCAGACTGTTCGGCATCGGCTTGGCCAGTGCGACCCGGGGCGCGCCCTGTTTGACCACGGCAGCTCGGGAGAACCGCGGATCGGCGAGGACGAGCTTCACGTCCTCGTAGCGCGTCACCAGCCAGACGTCGGCGCCGGCCAGGGTACGGACCCGCGCCACCGGCCGGTCCTCGCGGAGCTCGGCGAACGTCGGCGACGGATCGAACCGGAACGCGTCCTCGAACGGAATCTGCAACACCGGGTCAGCCATACCCACGACCCTAGGCAACTTAGGTAACCCTTGCCTCCACCCACGGCGCGTCGGCGGCCGCCTCCGGCCGACGCACTCCCCGACCGACGCACCCCCCGACCGACGCACCCCCCGACCGACGCACCCCCCGACCGACGCACCCCCCCGATCGACGCGCCGCCTGCCCCGACCAGCGCGCCGCCGCATCCCCTACAGCTGGGTGTTCGGGCTTCCTACTCCGCGAAGCAGGGTGTCGACTACTCGGGTCGCAAGCGTGTCAGTGTCGTCCGAGTCGTCGGCGGCGCGGTTCTCGCAGACCTCGTGGATCAGTGCGTAGTACACCCGCCGGACCCAGACCACGTCGACGTCCGCCCGTAGTACGCCGGCTTCCTGCAGCCGCCCGAATAGCCGGTCGCAAGCGGCCACCACCTCGGACAGGATCTGATCACTTTCGTTGCCGCTGGCAAGGGCCGTGTTCATCGAGAAACCCCAGGACAGCTTGACCTCGAGCGCGTTCGCGGTCGCCTGGTAGAGCGCGACCAGCGGCGGCGCGCTGTCGAACCGGGCCTCGTCGACGGCGGTCGCGAGCTGCCGGGACGCCCAGGTCTTCATCGCCACGATCAGTGCCTCGCGGGTCGCGAACCGCCGGTGCACGGTGGTCCGGGCGACGCCGGCCGCGGTGGCGATCTCCTCCATCGAGGCGGACGGGTTGCGGTTCAGCACCCGCTCGGCCGCCTCCAGGATCGTCCGCACGGTCCGCTCGGCATCCGCCCGCAGCGGGCGCGCGGCGGTGTCAGTCACCCCAAAAGACTACCTGTCCGTCCCCGATTTCGCGATACTTGCAACATTCGTGTTGCAAGTAGTAGCTTTTGGGCGTCAGCGAAGATGCAATTGATCGAGAAGAGGGTCCGATGGATCTCCAGTTGAAGGACAAGACCGCGCTCGTCACCGGAGCCAGCCGGGGGATCGGGCTGGCGGTCGTGGAGCAGCTCGCGGCAGAGGGCGTGCGGGTCGTCGCGGTGGCCCGGACCAGTACGCCGGAGCTGCGCGCCACCGGGGCGTACGTCGTCGCCGCGGATCTGGCCGCGGCGGATGGGCCGGAGCAGGCGGTCGCGGCCGCGCTCGCGGAGGTCGGCGAGCTGGACCTGCTGGTGAACAACGTCGGCGGTGGTGACGGCGAGGCGGCCGGCGGGTTCTTGCAGTTGGATGACGAGACCTGGCGCCAGCTGTTCGAGGTGAACTACTTCGCCACCGTACGGACTACTCGCGCCGCGTTGCCGAGCCTGCTCCGGCAGGGCGGCGCGATCGTCAACGTGTCGTCGAACGCGGCCCGCACGCCGTCGAGCGGCCCGATGCCTTACGCGACCGCCAAGGCCGCGCTGACCGCCTTCGGGAAGGCGATGGCCGAGGAGTTCGGTCCGCAAGGAGTGCGGGTCAACACCGTGTCACCGGGTCCGGTGCGGACCGGGCTGCTGACGGACCCCGAGCGGTATGGCGGTCAGCTTGCGCGCACGCTCGGCGTACCGCATGAGGCACTGCTGGCGGGCATTCCGCAGCAGATGGGCATGCTCACCGGTCGCCTGATCGAGCCCGCCGAAGTGGCCGCGCTGATCGTCCAGCTGTGCTCGCCGCTGACCGCGAGCATCATCGGCGCCGACTACCTGATCGACGCCGGCGTCGTGAAGACCGCCTGAGGCGGATCGCCAGGCCATCACAATCGGCGCCGGGCCGAGCGATCAGGCGGGGCCGGGCGGCGGTGGAGCGATTGTGACGGCCTGGGGATTCGGGCTACCTGGTGCCGAAGGTGTAGATGGTGGTCGACTTGTACGTCTCGCCCGGGCGCAGGACCGTGGACGGGAAGTTCGGGTGGTTGGGCGAGTCCGGGAAGTGCTGCGTCTCGAACGCGAAGGCGTCGCTCTGCCGGTACGCCTTGTTGCCGATGCCCGCGAACGTACCGTCCAGGAAGTTGCCGCTGTAGAACTGCACGCCGGGCTGATCGGTCCGTACCTCGATCGTGCGGCCGTGCTCCGGCTCCCAGAACCGCCCCGCCCGGCGGAGTCCGTCGCGGTCGGGCTGCCCGGCGATGACGAAGTTGTGGTCGTACCCGCGCCCGAAGACGAGTTGCTGGTGGTCACCGCGCAGCCGCGCGCCGATGGCGGTCGGCTTGCTGAAGTCGAACGGCGTACCGGCGACCGGGGCGATCTCGCCGGTGGGGATCAGGTTCGCGTCGACCGGCGTGTACTTGGCCGCGTTCAGCTCCGCGACGTGGTCGTAGATGCTGCCATTGCCCTCGCCGAGCAGGTTGAAGTACACGTGGTTGGTCAGGTTCACGATCGTCGGCTTGCCGGCCACGGTCGCGTGGTAGTCGATCCGCAGGTTGTCGCGGGTGTCCAGCGTGTACGTGACGGTGCTGGTGAGTTCGCCGGGGAAGCCCATTTCGCCGTCCGGGCTGACGTACGTGAACGCGACGCCGATCGCCTTGCCGGTATTGACCGTCTTCGCTTTCCAGACCTTCTTGTCGAAGCCGACCGTGCCGCCGTGCAAGGCGTTCTCGCCGTTGTTGACCGGGATCTGGTACGTGGTCCCGTCCAGCGTGAACCGGCCCTTGGCGATCCGGTTGCCGTACCGGCCGATGGTGGCGCCGAAGTACGGGCTGAGCTTCGCGTAGTCGGGCAGGTTGTCGAAGCCGAGGCTGATGTTCTCGGTGTGGCCGCGGCGGTCCGGCGTCTCGATCCGCTGCAGGGTCGCGCCCCAGGTCAGCATCGAGACCGTCACCCGGCCGTTGGTGAACGTGTACACGTCCACCGCCTGGCCGTCCGGGGTGCTGCCGAACGGGTCCTTGCGGATCTCGAGCTTGCCGTGGTGTTCGCCCATGCCGGCCAACTTATCTGTCGTGTCAGTGGCCGAACCGGCCCGGGTGGAGGCTTCCGCTGTACTGCTGAGAGCGCCCGCGGCGGCGGCACCGAGGCCCAGGGCGCCGGCGGTCCGGAGGACCTGGCGGCGGGGCAGGTGATCGGGCATCGCAATCCCCTCAATCGTTGTAGAAGCTGGACGATGGCACGATAAGCGCGCCAGACCGGTGTTTGGAACAGTTCGGAACGGTGTGAATTCGTCCGATCTCTCCACGCTGCTCGAAGGGTCCGGGCGGGCGTGACCAGATCGGTCCGGTACGGGCCCCGATCGAGCCTTCCGCCGGACGCGGGTCCGGCCGGACGATGGGGTCATGAGCCGAACCGCACTGATCGTGATCGATGTCCAGGAGTCCTTCCGGACCCGCCCGAACTGGCAGCTGGTGAACCACCCCGACATCGCCGAGCGGGTCGACCGGCTGGTCCGTGCCGCCCGCGCCAAGGACGACCTGGTGGTGTGGGTGCTGCACTCCGAGCCGGGCACCGGTGGCGCGTTCGATCCGGCGCTGGGTCACGTCCGGTTGCTCGACGGTCTCGAACCGTTGCCCACTGAACCGATCATCACCAAGACGTCGCACAACGCCTTCACCACAACGAATCTGCAGCAGTTGCTGACCCAGCACGGCGTCGGCGAAATAGTTGTCTGCGGCATCCGTACCGAACAGTGCTGCGAGACCACCGCGCGGGTCGGTTCCGATCTCGGGTACGAGGTGGTGTTCGTCACCGAGGCGACCGCGACGATGGCGCTGGCGCACTGGTCGATCCGCGAGCAGGCGAGTGTCGAGGAGATCCTCGCGGACCCGCGGACGCTGTCGGCCGAGCAGGTCACCGAGCGGACCGAGTACGCGCTGGCCGGGCGGTTCGCCACCATCCGGACGCTCGACGAGCTCACCGGCGTACCCGTGTCATCCTGACCGGATGCGTCCCGCTCGCGTCCTCTTCGTACTGGTACCCAAGCTGCACTTGCTGGATCTTGCCGGGCCGGCGCAGGTGTTCTCGACCGCGAACGACCTCGGATACGGGTACGAGGTGAGCTACGTGGCCGAGTCCGACGAGGTGATGACCGCGCAGGGCGTACCGCTGCGTACGCAGGTCGCCTGGCCTGAACTGGAGCCCGGCGACCTGGTCCTGGTCCCGGGCTGGCGGTCGCCGCGGTTGTCACCGGAGCCGCCGATCGGCCCGGCGATCCGGCAGCGGTTGCGCGATCACCACGCGGGCGGCGGGACCGTGGCGAGCGTCTGCTCGGGCGCCGACGCGCTCGGCTGGGCGGGGCTGCTCGACGGGCGGCGGTTCACCACCCACCACGACCTGACCGACGAGCTGGCCGCCCGGTACCCGCGGGCGACCATCGTCCGGGACGTTCTGTACGTCGAGGACGACCGCGTCATCACCTCCGCCGGGATCGCGAGCGGTATCGACCTCGCGCTGCACCTGGTGGCGATCGACCACGGCGCGCTCGCCGCCGCGCGGGTCGCCCGGGAGATGGTCGTGTACGCGCGCCGGAACGGGGATGAACTTCAGGAGTCCGCGATGCTCCGGCACCGCGGTCATCTCAGTGATCTCGCGCACCGCGTCCAGGACGTGATCGACACCCAGTACGCGGACCGCCTTCCGCTCGCGGAGCTGGCCGGCCGGATGGGCGTCAGCGAACGTACGCTGACCCGGATCTTCACCACCGCGACCGGCCTCACCCCACTGCGGTACCAGCAACTCCTCCGCCTCGAACGCGCCGAACACCTGATCGGCCACGGCGCCACGATCGAGTCAGCCGCCCGCACCGTCGGCTTCGAGGACGCCCGGATGCTCCGCCGGCTACGCTCCCGAGCGTTTGTCTAGACCGGAACGAACTTTCCGCCCGGCCCTCGCGTCTACCCCGGCACGACCGACCGACGAGGGGATGAACCATGAAGTTTGTTGCTGGGGGCAAGGTACGGCGGACGGCCGGGCTGGGCGCGGCGCTGGCGCTGACAGTCACGGGGCTCGGCCTGCTGGGCGCAAGCGGCGCGGCGGCGGCGCCGGCGAGCGGGACCAGCGCGACTGCCGCGACGGCGCTGAGCCGGACGCAGTTGCTGACCATCGCGCAGGTCAAGCAGGCCGACGCGCGGCGGAAGTGGAGTACGCAGGTCGATCGGGGCGTCCTGCCGCGGGTGTACTGCGGGCCGGCGTCGACCGAGGGGAAGCGGGTCTCGGCCCGGATGGCGCGTGGGTTCACCGACGAGCTGGACGCGTACGGCGCGCAGTACGTCAGCCAGTACGCGAATGCCGCCACCGCGCGGGCCGCGTACAACTCGGTGATCGCGACGCTGAAGAGCTGCACGTACAGCAAGCCGGCGCCGACGCACGCGCGGAAGATCACCGAGAACCGGGTGGTGAAGGGCGCGTCCGGCGATCTGACCCAGGTGATCCGCTGGTACGACTACCCGAAGCCGAACGACCCGGGCAGTGAGGCGGGCGGCTTCCCGTACGCGGTCACGCTGAAGGGCCGGAACGTCTCGGTGCTGGCGTTCAGCGAGATGGGGCCGGGCGTACCGGCGCCGAACTTCGACAAACTCGCCCGCCTGGCAGCCGCGAAACTGCCGCGCTGAGGTCTGGACAGCCGGTTGCCGGGTGGGTGAGGGTGATCGAGTCGCGCCGCCCAGGTGGGGGAGAACTCGGTGAAGCTCCGGTATGTGCTGAGCAGTGTCCTGTTGATGGTGCCGATGGCTGTGGTCGCGGCGGTCCCGCCCGCGGCCGCGGCTGAGGCTCAAGCGGCTGGGGGTGCGGCCGCGGAGCCTTCGTCGGCGAAGGTGCCGTCGATGCTGCGATCCGCGGCGGAAGCGGCCGCGCACAAGGGCAAGCAGGCGCGGTCACTGGCGACCGGCCAGGGCGGCCGGCTGGGCGTACAGGTGTACGCCGCCGCGCCGATCGACGCCCGCCAGCAGGCCGACCTGACGAACCTCGGCGTGACCGTGCTCAGCAACTCCGCCGACTTCAAGAGCGTCCCCGGCGCCGACCTGCCGAACACCGGCCTGGTTTCGGCGCAGGTCCCGTACGACAAGCTCGACGCCGTTGCCGCCCTTGACTGGGTGACCGCACTCCGGCCCTCGCTGCGCCCGGCGGTGGACGTCGGACCGGTGACCGCGGAAGGCGTCCAGCTGCACCAGGCCGACAAGGCTCAGGCACGCGGTCTCACCGGCCGTGGCCAGACGATCGGCGTGATTTCCGGCGACGCCGACCACGTCGCCGAAGCGATCGCCGCCGGTGAACTCCCGGCCGACACGAGGGTGCTGCGGTCGGCCGCGTACGACAACGACGAGGGCACCGCGATGATGGAGATCATCCACGACCTCGCCCCGGACGCGAAGCTGGCCTTCGCGAGCACGCTGGAGTCGAACGCGGACTACTTCCAGGCCTTCCACGTCCTCGCGAACGCGGGCGTGACGATGATCGCCGAGGACATCGCCCTCGACGACGAACCCGCCTTCCAGCAGGGCCTCGGCGCCGCAACGGCCGAGGCGCTCGCGAAGCACGGCATCTGGGTCAGTTCGTCGGCCGGCAACCTCGGCAACCGGCACGCGCCCCGGGTCCAGGCGATCGGTACGGGTGCCGGACCGGATGGCGTGCAGGGCCCGTACACCGGGTGCCCGAAGAACCCGGACAACGTCGTGAAGCTGCGCGGCAACGACACCTCGTACGACCTGAACCTCCTGCCCGGCGCGGCGATCCTGCCGACGCTGCAGTGGAGCGAACCGCGTGCGATCTACCCGACCGCCGGCCAAGGCGGTTTCACCGACCTGAACCTGTACCTGATGGACGCCACCGGTACGAAGTGCCTCGCGTCGAGCACCGCGGTCCAGGGGAATGGTGTCGGCGACACGATCGAGCAGTTCGAGTATGACAACACGACCGGGGCGCCGCAGGCGGTGAAACTCGTCGTCGATGTCGAGAGCACAAGTACGGCGCGCAAGGCCCCCGTACTGGATCTGCGGTGGCGCGCACTGTCCGCCGGGGTGCAGACGATCGACCCGCCGGAGCGCGCCGGATCGATGAACCCGGACTCGAACTACACCGTCTTCGCCACCAGCGCCGGCGCCGTGAACGCGAGCGTGTCGACCGACCCGGCGACCGCGCCGCTCGAGGCCTACAGCGCGGCCGGGCCGACCCAGCTGCTCACCACGACCCGCTGCCCGGCCGGCAAGCCCGGGCCGTGCCGCGGCATCCCGGGTCCGGGCGAGCTGAGCTTCCCAGCGCCGAACTGGCTGGCCGCCGACGGTGAGTCGGTCAGCGGCGCCGGCGGCTTCGGCTCCGGTACCTGCCCGACCGAGGTCCAGGGCAAGTGCCGCTTCTTCGGTACGTCGGCGTCCGCGCCGACCGCCGCGGGCGTCGCCGCACTGACCCGCCAGGAGTTCGGCGGCCGGCTGGCCCCGGTCGCGCTGAACGCCCTGCTGGCCGGTCGCGCCGTCGATCGCAGCGGTCCCGGGGTGGGTGCGGGCGTGCTCAGCGCCCGCTAACCAGTGCCGATTAAGAACCAGCAGTGCTCTGATTGAGAACGAATTCAGTACTCGTAGTCATGGACCCGGACGGCTGTCGCCGGAAAGGATGACAGCATGACTACACGTTTCGGGGTATTCGTTCCGCAGGGCTGGAAGATGGACCTCACCGCGATCGCCGACCCGATCGAGCAGTGGGAGGCGATGACGGCCGTCGCGAAGCGCGCCGACGAGCAGTCCTGGGACTCGATCTGGCTGTTCGACCACTTCCACACCACGCCGGAGCCGACCGACAACACCACCTTCGAGTGCTGGAGCGCGACGGCCGCGCTGGCCCGCGACACCAAGCGGGTGAACATCGGCCAGATGGTCGGCTGCAACGGGTACCGCAACCCGGCGCTGTACGCGAAGATCGCGTCCACCGTCGACGTCGCCAGCCACGGCCGCTTGTACGCCGGGATCGGGGCCGGCTGGTACGAGCACGAGTGGAAGGCGTACGGGTACGAGTGGACCGACATTCCGGAGCGGATGGCCGCGTTCCGGGAGGCGACCGAGATCATCCACAAGATGTGGACCGAGGACAAGCCGGTCTACAACGGCAAGTACTACTCGATCGACGCGCCGATCAACGAGCCGAAGGGCGTCCGCAAGCCGCACCCGAGCTTCTGGATCGGTGGTGGCGGCCCGAAGGTCACGCTGAAGCTGGTCGCGCAGTACGCCGACGCCGCGAACATCGGCGCCGGGAAGCCGGAGCTGTTCAAGGAGAAGGCGGACATCCTCCGCGGTCACTGCGAGAAGCTCGGCCGGAACTACGACGACATCATCAAGTCGACGAACTTCAACATCTTCCCGATCGACAAGGGCGACGACCCGCAGCAGGCGACCGCGAAGGCGCTCGGCCCGATGAACCGGGAGAAGTTCGACCGGGACAACATCATCGCCACCGAGGACGAGATCGCGAACCGGGTCGAAGCGGTCCTCGAGGCCGGCGCCGACTACGTGATCTTCTACGTCCCCGGCGTCGCCTACGACCTCGACCTCCTCGAGCGCGCCGAGCGCATCGCCAAGCGCTTCGCCTGACTTTGAGAACCCACCACGTACTTTCGCGGCCCGAAACGCGTGGTGGGTTCACAAGGTGACCAAACGACTGACCAAATCCGGTCATGGCGGGGGTCGGTCAGGGGGAGTGGTGGATCTCGGGTGAGCGGCGGTGCGAGGGTTTCGGCGATGGCCTCGCGTGGGTCGGGGCATCGGGAGGTATCCGCCAATGTTTCCCCGACTGTCCAAAACCGCGACCAGCCTGCTCGCCGCGGTGGCCGCTGGTTCCCTGCTGCTGCCGGCCACCGCGGTGGCCGGTCCACCGGCGCCACCACCGGCCGATCCCGTCTCAAGTGGTCAGCCGACGCCTGGTACGAGCAGCAAGCGGATCACCCTGCTGACCGGTGATGTCGCCGAGCTGACCACGAGCTCCAACGGCCGGCCATCGGCCCGCCTGCTCAATGACGAGCCGTACTACTTCGGCACCTTCGACGGCGAGCTCAGCCTGATCCCGGCCAAGGCGTACCCGCTGGTCACCTCCGGCAAGCTGGACAAGCGGCTGTTCAACCTGACGGAGCTCGCCGCGCAGGGGTACGACGACGCGAGCACCGACCAGCTGCCGCTGCTGCTCACCGCGCCGGCGACCTTGCGCAGTGCGCCGAGTACGCCGGCGGCCGCCACCTTCCGCCGTACGCTCGCCAGCGTCGGAAGCACCGCGGTCACCGTGAAGAAGTCCGACGCGAAGACGTTCTGGGACGGCGTGAGCGGCCCGACCACGTTCAAGAGCAGCCAGGTCACCAAGATCTGGCTCGATGGGCGTACGCACGCCACGCTCGACCGTTCGGCCAAGCAAATCGGTGCGCCGACGGCCTGGAAGCAGGGGTACGACGGGCGCGGCGTGAAGGTCGCCGTACTCGACACCGGGTACGACGCCGGGCACCCGGATCTTTCCAAGCAGGTCGTCGCCGCGGAGAGCTTCGTACCGGATGAAGCGGTGCAGGACCTGCACGGTCACGGTACGCACACTGCGTCGATCGTCGCGGGCCTCGGTACGGCGTCGGCCGGCCTGCGGAAGGGGGTCGCGCCCGGTGCCGAGCTGTTGATCGGCAAGGTGCTCGACAACGGCGGCGGCGGGTACGACTCCGAGGCGATCGCCGGGATGGAGTGGGCCGTCAAGCAAGGCGCCAAGGTCATCAGCATGAGCCTCGGCGGAATGCCGTCGGACGGCACTGACCCGATGGAGCAGGCGGTCGACCGGCTGTCGGAATCGAGCGGTGCCCTGTTCGTGATCGCGGCCGGTAACGCCGGTGGCGAGGAGAGCGTCGGCTCGCCCGGTTCGGCGAGCGATGCGCTGACCGTCGGTGCGGTCGACCGCGACGACAGCCTGGCGAACTTCTCCAGCCGTGGCCCGCGCCTCGGCGACGGAGCGATGAAGCCCGAGGTCACCGCGCCGGGCGTGGAGATCGCCGCCGCCCGGGCCGCCGGTACCGAGCAGGGACACATCCTCGGCCAGTACTACACCGCGATGAGCGGCACCTCGATGGCGACGCCGCATGTCGCCGGCGCGGCCGCGATCCTGGCCCAGCGGCACCCGGACTGGACCGGCCCGCAGCTGAAGGCTGCCCTCGCCGCGACCGCGGTCCCGTCGGCCGGCGCCCGCGTCGACCAGCAGGGCCTCGGCCGGGTCGACATCCCGAACGCGCTGAACCCGTCGGTTCTCCCGGACACCGCCAGCCTGCTGTTCGGCGACCTGTCCTGGACCGGTGCGACCGCTCCCGCGCCGGTCACCCGAACCGTTGCCTACCGCAACACTTCGAACCGCCCGGTGACGCTGACGCTGGCCGTCGACGCGCAGTCCCCGGCGAAGGTGAAGGCAGCCGTGACGGTCAGCCCGTCCCGGCTGACGATCCCGGCCGGCGGTACGGCGTCCGCGAACGTCACGCTCAACCTGGCGAAGACCCAGCCGGCCAACTACTCCGGCGTACTGACCGCGAAGACCGGCAACCAGTCGGTCCGCACCGGTCTCGGCTTCGCCGCGGGTGGACGACTGAACCAGGTCACCGTGAAGGCGATCGGCCGCGACGGCAAACCGGCCACGGCGGCGATCGGCTCGAGCGGCGTCCAGCTCTGGAACCAGGACACCGGCGACGTGAAGGCGATCGCCTTCGACGACACCGGCAGCCGGACCCTCGACGTACCGACCGGGCGTTACAGCGTGATGGCGTTCGCGATGGGCGGCGACGAAGCGGACTGGACGAACTCGATCAGTCTGCTCGGCGAACCGGACGTATGGATCGCCGGTGACCGCACCTTCACCTTCGACGCTCGCAAGGCCCACAAGGTGACGGTCAAGACGCCGCGGCGGTCCGACCCGGACAGCGTCAAGATCGCCTGGCACCGCAAGGTCGGCGGCCGGGACGCGGTGTCCGGCTGGTCGCTCGACGGCCGGGTCGCCGACGGCGTCTACGCGCAGACGTTCGGAAAGGTTGCCAACGGCACCTTCCAGCTGGTGCAGCGCTGGGACCTCGCCGAGCCGAAGCTGACCATCGACGTCAGCGGCACCGGCAGCAGCTTCCGGCTGCCGACGCCGCGCGAGGGCGACCAGGTGACCGTGTACGTCGGAACCGAGCAGCTGC
Organism: Kribbella hippodromi; assembly: GCF_039531045.1. Lineage (NCBI taxonomy): Bacteria > Bacillati > Actinomycetota > Actinomycetes > Propionibacteriales > Kribbellaceae > Kribbella > Kribbella hippodromi. The sequence goes on from NZ_BAAAPH010000023.1 coordinate 24,825, forward strand.
AGCTCGTCAACGGTGGCGACGGCACGGCGGCGGAGCTGACCGGGGCCAAGGGCAAGGTGGCCCTGATCCGGTTCCGGGACCATGACCTGACCGCCGAGCAGGTGCGGGCCGCGAAGGAGGCCGGCGCCAAGGCGGTGCTGATGTACAACGAGAAACCCGGCTTCTGGTCGACCCTCGCCGAGGAAGGCCTGCCCTTCAACCTGATCGAGGCACCGCAGGGCAAGCAACTGCTCGACCTGCTCGCGAAAGGCCCGGTGACGCTGAAGCTGAACGGTCTGCTGGACAGCACGTACCGGTATGACCTGGTGATGGCGCCGTCCACGGTCCGTGGGCCGTTGACCTACGACGTCGCGAAGATGAACCCGGCTGTGGTGACGACGAAGTTCAACCGCAACGACGCGTGGTTCCTGCACCGGGAGGAGCGGATCGCGCATGTGCCCGGGATCGCGAGCGGGCTGGGCGCCGGGCGCCAGGTGACCGGGCCGCTGACCCGGACCGACTACCTGGCCAGCGACGTGAAGGGCGTGACCTGGGACGAGAAGCTGGTGGCGGGTGAATGGAACGAGAGCGGCTACGAAGCGACGCTCTCGCGTGGGTACCGGCCGGGTGAGCAGGTCAGCCGGGCCTGGTGGGAGTCGTTGGCGCGTCCGGCCGTGCCGGGTCTGTCGGAAGCGCCAGGTGATGTGGCGCAGGGGTGGCCGCCGGCGCGGTTCGAGAATGCGTTGCGGATCGCGATCCCGCAGTACGTGAGCGGCGACCGGACCGTGTACGGATGGGCCGACCGTGGTGATGTGACCAGCATGAAGCTGAGCAGCAACGGCGTGGAGCTGGGGAGCAAGAACTGGTCGGTGGCGCAGTTCCCCGTACCGGCGAAGGCTGCCTGGTACGACCTGACGCTGGATCAGCAGCGTGGGCCGAAGAGCTGGGCGAAAACCTCGACCGCGACGCACACCAAGTGGCACTTCGTGTCGGCGCCCAGCAAGAGCCGGGCCGCGCTGCCGCTCGTACAGGTGGACTACAAGCACACGAACGGGCTGCTGGAGCTGACGCCGGGATATCAGCCGGGCGTCCGCGGGCTGCCGATCTTCCGTACGACTGCCGAGATCTCGTACGACGGGAAGACCTGGCAGAAGCTCGCACTGCGCGGGATCGGGAACACGGTGCGGGCGCAACTGCCGGCTGCGCCGGCCAAGTCGGCCGCCAGCATCCGGGTGACGGCGACGGATCTGATCGGCAACAGCATCACCCAGACCATCGAAAAGGCCTGGCTGAACTGAAGGTTCAAATGCTGACCTGGTCGCTCAAACGCTGACCTGATCGTTAAAAGGGCGACGCCACGAAGCCGGGGGGAGGTGCTCCGTGGCGTCGCCGGGGGCGCGCCAAGGGAGGGGTGGGGGCTGGCGCGCCGGTCGGTGAAGTTCTGGCTGGGATCAGCTCCCGAGGATGCCTCCGCCCAGGACCCCGAGGAGTCCGAGCAGGGACAGCAGGTTGCGGATGACTTGGTCGACCGCCTTCGTGCCACCGGTCTGGTAGGCGGTCACGCACTTCTGCAGCTGGTCCTGGGTCGGCTTGGTGATCGTCACCTTCGACAGCTCGGACTGGCAGTAGGTGGTCGCGGTCTGCAGTTCGTGCAGGGTGCTGCCGACCGTACCCACGATCAGCCCGGCGGCCGTCTTCAGCGTGACCAGACCCGGTGGGGTCGTCGTAGTCGGCGTCGTCGGCTTGGTGGTGGGCTTGCCCGGGGTGGTCGGCTTGGTCGGCGTCGGCTTGCCGGGTGTCGGCTTGTCCGTCGGCTTGCCCGGCTTGGTCGGCGTCGTCGGGCGCTGGGTCGGAATCGCCGGCCGGGCGCCGCCGCGCTCGTCGGTCGGCGTCTGGATCGGCTTGCCCGGCGGGGTGGTCGGCAGGTCGATCGCCTTCGGCAGGTTCTTGTCCGCCGGCGCGTCGATCTTCGGGTCGCCGATCTGCTCGCCGGCGGTGTCCACGTCGTCCCCGGAAGTGCCGTTCCCGACCGCGATCCAGCTGCCGCCCGCGTACGCCTTGGCGATGCTGATCACCAGGTCCGCGTACGACTGCGAGTGGTTGTACCGCAGCAGGGCAGCGTTCAGGTCGCTCGCCTTGGACAGGTCGGTCTTGCCGGAGCACAGGTACACACCGGTCGACAGCGCCGCGTCGTTGATGTCCTGCGGGTTCCGCACGCCGTCGCCGTCGCCGTCCACTCCCACGGCTCGCCAGGTGCCGGGGATGAACTGCATCGGGCCGACCGCGCGGTCGAACGCGCCGTCACCGTCGAACGCGCCGGCGTCGGTGTCGGCGATCTTGGCCGTCCCACCGGAGCCGTCCAGGCGCGGGCCGAAGATGCCCGGTACCGCGACGCCCTTGGAGTTCAGCGAGTTGCCGCCGAACCGGCCGTGGTTGGACTCGACCCGGCCGATCGCGGCCACCAGCGTCCACGGCAGGTGGCAGGACGGATCGGCCTGGGCCAGCACCTGCTGGGCCCGCGAGTACGCCTTCAGTGCCGCGTTCGGAATGCCGTTGCGGGACAGCCCCGAGACGACCTGGTTGGGCGGCTCGCCGGCGCCGACTCCCGGCCCGACCTGACCTGGCACCGGTACGTTCGCCGGCACCGCGATCGGCTGCTTCGGCACCACGACCGGGTTGCCGCCGCCCATGCCCTGCTCCAGCGACGCGGTGGCGATCGCCGGGTCGTCGGTCGCGCTGACGGTGAACGCGCTCGCGAACAGCGCGACCGGAATCAGCGGCGCCACCTGACGCCACCCGCCACCGGTGGCGCGGCGCTTGCCCTTCGCCATCGAAGAAATCCCCTCCGTGACTCATCGACCGGCCCGGCCCCACGCTGCGGACAGTCTTTGCGTCTTCTGGTTTCCGCTCGCTCTAGGTCTAACGTCCGCCCCGTTGCGTGGGTTACGCGCCGGACGCAGACCGTGTACGACCGGTCACCGGGGATCCATACTCGCGCGTAACAAAGCGCCTGTACACCCCCTGGCGACGATCCGCGCCGGGAATTCCGGATGCCCTGCCCATCGGCCCGCGAGAGCGGCAAGCGAGAATGGCTCGGTGCCCGATCACACTGTTCAGTCCGCCGAGCTTTTCGACAGGGCCGCCGCCGTTACGCCGGGCGGGGTCAACTCTCCCGTCCGCGCGTTCCGTGCCGTTGGCGGCGTGCCGCGCTTCATGGCTTCCGGTGACGGATGTCACATGACCGACGTGGACGGCAACCGGTACCTCGACCTGGTCTCGTCCTGGGGTCCGCTGCTGCTCGGCCACGCCCACCCGGAGGTGATCGCCGCCGTCCAGGCCGCGGTCGGCCGCGGTACCTCGTTCGGTACGCCGACCGAGACCGAGGTGCTGCTGGGTGAGGAGCTCGTGGCCCGCACGCCGGTGGACAAGGTCCGGCTGGTGTCGTCCGGTACCGAGGCAACGATGTCCGCGCTCCGGCTGGCCCGCGGATTCACCGGCCGCGCGAAGATCGTCAAGTTCGCGGGTTGCTACCACGGGCACGTGGACGCGCTCCTCGCCCAGGCGGGTTCGGGCGTGCTGACGCTGGGCATTCCGGGTACGCCCGGGGTGACCGAGGCGACCACCGCCGACACGATTGTGCTGCCGTACAACGACCAGGCCGCCGTCACCGCCGCGTTCGCCGAGTACGGCGACCAGATCGCGGCCGTGATCACCGAGGCGTCACCCGGCAACATGGGCGTGGTGCCGCCGCGCGACAACTTCAACGCGTTCCTGGCCCGGACGTGTACGGACCACGGCGCGCTGTTCATTTCCGACGAGGTGATGACCGGCTTCCGGATCACCCGCTCCGGCTGGTACGGCGTCGACGGCGTACGCCCCGACCTGATGACCTTTGGCAAGGTGATGGGCGGCGGCTTCCCGGCGGCCGCGTTCGGCGGTCGCGCCGACGTGATGGCGCATCTGGCTCCGGAGGGCTCGGTCTACCAGGCCGGCACGCTGTCCGGGAACCCGATCGCCACCACCGCCGGCCTGACCACGCTCCGGCTGGCCACCGACGACGTGTACGCGAAGATCGACGAGACCTCGCTGACCATCCAGCGGCTGGTCTCGACCGCGCTGGACAAGGAAGGTGTGCCGCACGTCATCAGCGCGGCCGGGAACCTCTTCAGCGTCTTCTTCGTGAAGTCTTCGGAGGGACCTGCCGAGATCCGGGACTTCGCCGGTGCGAACGCACAGGTGCTGCCCCGGTTCACGGCGTTCTTCCATGCCATGCTGGACGCCGGCGTCTACCTGCCGCCGAGCGCGTTCGAGGCCTGGTTCGTCAGCGCCGTGATCGACGACGACGCGCTGGCCGAGCTGGAGTCCGCGCTGACACCGGCGGCCCGGGCGGCCGCTGCGGTCGAGGACTGAAGGGACAGTGGTGACCGAAACGACGGTCGTGCACCTGATGCGTCACGGCGAGGTGCACAACCCGGCCGGAGTCCTGTACGGCCGGATCCCCGACTTCCACCTGTCCGAGCTCGGCCGGCAGATGGCCGACCGGGTCGCCGAGCACGTCAAGGGCCGCGACATCGTGCACCTGGTCAGCTCGCCGCTGGAGCGGGCCCAGGAGACGATGCGGCCGATCGCCGAGGTGTTCGGGATCACCCCGGACATCGACGAGCGGGTGATCGAGGCGGCGAACCTGTTCGAGGGCAAGAAGTTCGGCGTCGGCGACGGCGCGCTGCGGAACCCGAGTGCCTGGTGGCTGCTGCGGAACCCGCTGAAACCGTCCTGGGGTGAGCCGTACCAGCAGCTCGTCCGCCGGATGCGGGACGCGATCGAGACCGCCCGGGAGAAGGCCGCCGGGCACGAGGCGCTGATCGTCTCGCACCAGCTGCCGATCTGGATCGTCCGGTCCGCGATCGAGGGCCGCCGGCTGCCGCACGACCCGCGCAAACGGCAGTGCAGCCTGGCCAGCCTGACCTCGTTCACCTTCCACGGCGATCAGATCGTGTCCGTCGGGTACTCCGAACCGGCAAAAGACCTGTTGCCGGTGAAGAACCCGAAGAAGTTCGTCGGAGGGGCCTGATGCGTCGCGTCGTACTGCTTGTGGCGGGCCTGATGCTCGCCGTCACCGCCTGCTCGTCGGGTCAGCAGGCGGCGCAGAACCGCCAGGGCCAGGCCGGCTTCGTCAGCGGCAACGGGAACGTGTCGGTGTTCGCGCCGGCCGACCGCAAGCCGGCGCCGGAGCTGACCGGCACCACCTTCGACGGCGCGACCTGGACGCTGTCCGACCACCGCGGCAAGGTCGTGGTGCTGAACGTGTGGGGCTCGTGGTGCCCGCCGTGCCGGAAGGAAGCCCCCGATCTCGTTGGTGCGGCCAAGGAACTCGGATCGTCGGTGCAGTTCATCGGGTTGAACACCCGGGACAATGACCAGGCGCAGGCGAAGAAGTTCGTCCAGGAGTTCGGCGTACCGTACCCGAATCTCTACGACCCGAGCGGCAAGGCGCTGCTGCGGTTCCGCGGCCAGATCGCGCCGGCCGCGATCCCGACCACGCTGGTGATCGACAGGTCCGGCAAGGTCGCCGGGCGGGTGGTCGGCGAAGTGACGAAGCAGACGCTGGTCGGCATGGCGAAGGATGCCGGTTGAGCTGATGGGTGAGTGGTTCGCCCAGTCGATGACGGGCTCGATGCTGGTGGCATTGCCGATCGCGGTGCTGGCCGGTGCGATCTCGTTCTTCTCGCCGTGCGTCGTCCCGCTGCTGCCCGGCTACCTTTCGTACGTCACCGGCCTGTCCGCGGCCGAGCTCGGCTCGGAGAAGCGCGGCCGGATGCTGGCCGGTACGGCGTTGTTCGTGGCCGGTTTCTCGGCCGTGTTCATCCTCACCGGCGTGCTTTTCGGTACGGCCGGGAACCTGCTGCTCGACCATCAAACCGCGATCACCCGGGTGCTCGGCGGGCTCACCGTCGTACTCGGCGTGGTGTTCCTCGGCGGGTTCGGTTTCATGCAGCGCGACCTGCGCGTACATCGGGTCCCGGCGGTCGGGATCGCGGCCGCGCCGTTGCTCGGCGTACTGTTCGGGTTCGGCTGGACGCCGTGTATCGGTCCGACGCTCGGGACCGTGATGACGCTCGCGGCGACCCAGGGCAGTGTCGGGCGCGGCGCGGTGCTGGCGCTGGTGTTCAGCCTCGGGCTGGGGATCCCGTTCATCGTGGCGGCGCTGGCGTTCCGGCGGATGCTGGCCGCGGTGGCCTGGGTCCGCAAGCACCAGCTGCTGGTGATCCGGATCGGCGGCGTACTGATGATCGTGGTGGGACTGCTGCTGCTGACGGGAGTGTGGGATGCGATCACCGCGGACCTGCGGCAGTGGGTCGCCAACTTCGGATCGGCGGTCTGAGCGATGACTGAAGTGAAGGACCGGATCGCGGCGGCGTCGGGACCGGAGGAGCCGTCCGGCCCACCGGCGCTCGGCCTGGTCGGCTGGCTGCGCTGGACCTGGCGGCAGCTCACGTCGATGAAGACCGCACTGGTGCTGCTGTTCCTGCTCGCGCTCGGCGCGGTGCCGGGATCGCTGGTACCGCAGACGGCGATCGACCCGATCAAGGTGTCCGACTTCCTCGCCGCGCACAAGACGCTCGGCCCGATCTACGACAAGCTCGGGCTGTTCGACGTCTACAAGTCCGCGTGGTTCTCGGCGATCTACCTGCTGCTGTTCATCTCGCTGATCGGCTGCGTCGTCCCGCGGCTCTCGGTGTACTTGCGCGCGTTGCGGGCCCGCCCGCCGAAACCTCCGCGCAACCTGAACCGCCTGCCCGGCTATCAGCGCTTCGAGATCGACGACGCCGGTGACGTACTGGCCGTCGCGACCCGTGAGCTGAAGCGGCGCCGGTTCCGGATCGAGTCGTACGACGGTGCGGTCGCGGCCGAGCGTGGGTACCTGCGCGAGGCCGGCAACCTGCTCTTCCACTTCTCCCTGATCCTGGCGCTGATCGGCGTCGCGTGGGGCTCGCTGTTCGGCTACCGCGGCACCGTACTCGTTGTCGTCGGCAACGGATTCTCCAACTCCGTGGCGCAGTACGACGACTTCACGCCCGGCCGGGCGTTCAGCGGTGACGACGATCTGCCGCCGTTCTCGCTGACCGTGAAGGACTTCGAGGCGAAGTTCCAGGAGGACGGTCCGCAGAAGGGCGCGGCCCGTGAGTTCAAAGCGCAGCTCGCGTACCAGGAAACGCCGGACGCGCCGGAGAAGTCGTACGAGCTGCTGGTGAACCACCCGCTGAAGCTGGACGGCAGCAGCGTGTACCTGCTCGGCCACGGGTACGCGCCGCGGGTGACGGTGAGGGACGGGCAGGGCAACGTCGCGTTCTCCGGCCCGGCGCCGTTCCTGCCGCAGGACACGAACTTCTCCTCGTTCGGCGTGATCAAGGCCCCGGACGCGCGGCCGATGACGCTCGGGTTCGAGGGGTTCTTCCTGCCGACCGCGGTGATCGGCCAGAACGGTCCGGTGTCGGTGTTCCCGGACTCGCTGAACCCGGCGCTGGTGCTGACCGGGTACTACGGCCGCCCGCAACCGGAGACCGGGAAGCCGGAGTCGGTGTACCAGCTGGACAAGTCGAAGCTGACCCAGTTCGAGCAGAACAAGGACAAGTGGCGCGTCCAGCTCGCACCCGGGCAGAGCACGCAGCTGCCCGACAAGGCTGGGTCGCTCACCTTCGACGGGTACAGCCGCTGGGTGAAGCTGCAGATCAGCCACACCCCGGGCACGGACCTCGCGCTCGCGGGCATCCTGCTGGCGATCCTCGGCCTGATGGGTTCGCTGTTCGTGCACCCACGGCGTACCTGGGTGCGGGTCCGCGAGCAGGACGGGCGTACCGTGGTCGAGGTCGCCGGCCTGGACCGCGGGCCTGAACGTGGACTCGGTGACGAGATCCAGGCCATCACCGACCGATTGAAGCCTGCCGACTCTAGCAATGAGGAGCAGTCATGAGCCCGGAGACCTACGCGCAAGTCTCCAATTTGCTGATCCCGACCGCCACGGTGATCTATGCCATCGCGATGGTTTCGCACGCGATGGAATGGGCGCTGGGCCGGGCCGCAGTCGCGCAGACGGCTGAGGTCAAGGCTGAGGTCAAGGCAGGAGCCAAGGCGGAGACGCTGGTCGCCGCCGACGGGTCGGCAGTCTCCGGTGGGACATCGGGGGTAGCGGACGGTGCCGGCGTACCCGACCAGACCGGCGGCGGAGCCGCGAAGGTCGAGCCGGCCTCGACCGAGCGGATGGCGGCGGCCAGCCGGATCGGGTTGCTGCTCACCTGGCTGGGCTTCGTGCTGCACCTCGGCGGCGTGCTCACCCGCGGTCTCGCGGCCGGCCGGGTGCCGTGGGGCAACATGTACGAGTTCTCGATCACGGCGTCGCTGGCGGTCGCGATCGTGTACCTGATCTTCGTGCAGCGCTACAAGCTGCAGTACCTCGGGCTCGGCGTCACCTTCGTCGTCGCCGCGGTGCTCGGGCTGGCCTCACTCGCGCTGTACACCCCGGCCGGACCGCTGGTGCCGGCGCTGGACTCGTACTGGCTGGTCATCCACGTGTCCGCGGCCGCCATCTCGGGCGGTGCGTTCACGGTCGGCGGCCTGATCTCGGTGCTGTACCTGATCAAGGCGCGGGCCGAACGCCGCGTACTCGCGGGCGGCACGATGGCGGCTTCGTTGCGGCGGCTCCCGAGCGCCGAGGCGATGGACGGCACCGCGTACAAGGTGCTGGCGTTTGCCTTCCCGCTCTGGACCTTCGGCGTCCTGGTGGCCGGCCCGATCTGGGCCGAGCACGCCTGGGGCCGGTACTGGGGCTGGGACCCCAAGGAGGTCTGGTCCCTGGTGACCTGGGTCGTGTACGCCGCGTACCTGCACGCGCGGGCGACGGCCGGCTGGCGCGGACGCAAGGCCGCGAACATCGCGATCGCCGGCTGGTTCGTCTTCATCTTCAACTTCGTCGGAGTGAACCTGCTGGTCTCCGGCCTGCACTCCTACGCCGGGGTGTGACGTGAAGGAATTCGCCATCTACACCGGCCTGCGGGCCGCGCTGTTCGCGATCTGCTTCGGCGTGCTCTGGCTGGTGCTGCACTCCTGGCTGTCGATCTTCCCGCTGCTGCTGATCGGCCTGATCATCTCGTCGATCCTGTCCATCTTCGTGCTCCGCGCCGCCCGCGACCGGCTGGCCGGCAAAATCGACACCCGGGCCGAGAAGATCGCCACCCGGCTCGAACAGGCCCGCAGCGCCGAGGACGACGACTAGGCCCTGCTGCCTGGCCCCGCCTGATCAAAGCCGTACCAGTGCTCGACTGGTACGGAGAGTGACGCACGCCACTCGTGAATTCTCAGAAAAACCCTTTGTGCATTCCTTCACATGAGTCGTACCGTGGTTGATGAAACGAAACCGTTTCGTTCCATCGGTGATCTAGTACTTACTCAGGGTGATGAAGGTGGATGCAGCAGGCGTGCGGTCCCGGCCGCGGGTCGAGGGCGGCCGCGAGGAGGAGATCCTCGACGCGACCGTCGCGGTGGTGGCCGAGCTCGGCTACGACCGGCTGACCATGGACGCGGTCGCGACCGCGGCGAAGGCCAGCAAGGCGACGCTGTACCGGCGCTGGACCAGCAAGGCCGAGCTGGTCGTGGACGCGATCAGCCGGGCCAAGGGCTGCCCGATGCCGGAGGACGTCGACACCGGCAGCCTGCGCGGTGACCTGATCTCGATCTCCTGCGGCGACGGCGGCTTCACCGACGAGCTGCCGATGTCGGTGGTGGCCGGTCTGCTGACCGCGCTGCACCGCGACCAGGAGCTGCAGAAGGCCTTCCGGGAGCTGTTCCTGGCGCCCCGGCTCGAAATCACCAGCAAGGCGTACGAGCGGGCCGTCGACCGTGGCGAGATCGCCCCGGACGTCGACGTCGACCTGCTGTCGGTGACGTTGCCGGCGGTGATCATCCAGCACGCGTACGTCCTCGGCATCCCGCCGACCGACGACCTGATCCTGCGAGTGATCGACAACGTGATCCTGCCCGCGGCGCGGGGGTCGCAGGCGAGCTGACCGGTTGAGGGGCCGGTCCGCGACCAAGACAGTTCTGCCAAGAGGGGAAAATATTCATGTCCGAAGAAGTGATCAACGCCGATCCGCCGGAGCGGCGACCGGCCGACGCGCCCGGGGGCGGCGAGCACGGCCACCGGAACCTCGGCATCGCGCTCGCGCTGATCTGCATGGCGCAGTTGATGGTGGTGCTGGACGGCACCATCGTGAACATCGCGCTGCCGCACATCAAGGACGCGCTCGGCTTCACCGACGCCTCGCTGCCGTGGGTGGTGAACGCGTACGCGCTGGCGTTCGGTGGCCTGCTGCTGCTCGGCGGCCGGATCGGGGACATCCTCGGCCGCCGCAAGGTCTTCATCGTCGGCGTCGTGCTGTTCGGCCTGGCGTCGTTCGTCGGCGGTGTCGCCCAGAGTGAGGGCGTACTGCTGGCCAGCCGGATTCTGCAGGGCATCGCGGCCGCGATGGCCTCGCCGAACGCGCTGGCCCTGATCACCACCACCTTCCCGGCCGGCAAGGAGCGGAACCGGGCGATGGGCGTGTACGCCGCGATGTCCGGTGCGGGTGCCGCCGTCGGCCTGATCCTGGGTGGCGCGCTGACCGAGGCGTCCTGGCGCTGGACGTTCTTCATCAACACGCCGATCGGCCTGATCGTGGCCGTGCTGGCCTTCCGGTTCCTGGGTGAGTCGGCCCGGCAGAAGGGCAAGTTCGACCTGCCCGGCGCGATCACCGGAACCGTCGGTCTGACCTCGCTGGTGTACGGCCTGACGCACGCCGCCACCGAAGGCTGGGGCGACAAGTGGACGCTGATCTTCATCTTCGGCGGCCTGGTGCTGATCGCGGCGTTCCTGGCGATCGAGGCCCGGTCCCGGCACGCGCTGATGCCGTTCCGCATCCTCGCGAACCGTACTCGTGGCGTCAGCTTCTTCGTGATGCTGGTGGTCGGTGCGGCGATGTTCTCGATGTTCTACTTCCTGGGCATCTTCGTGCAGAGCATCATGGGGTACAGCGCGCTGAAGACCGGTCTGTCGTTCCTGCCGTTCAGCGTCGGCATCGTGGTCGCGGCGCAGGTCGCCTCGACGCTGGTGGCGCGGATGGACCCGCGCTGGATCTCCGGTGCCGGTGGGATCCTGGTCGGGGCCGGGATGTTCGGGTTCAGCCGGTTGCAGGTCGACTCGTCGTACCTGACCAACCTGCTGCCGTACATCCTGGTGCTGTCGTTCGGCATGGGCCTGATCTTCGTACCGCTGACGCTGACCGCGGTCAGTGGCGTGGCGAAGGAGGACTCCGGTGTCGGCTCGGCGGTCCTGAACACGGTGCAGCAGATCGGTGGCGCGGTCGGCCTGGCGCTGCTGGGCACGATCTCCACCAACGCGATCAAGGACAAGTTCGCCGAGCTGGCCCCCGGCCTGCAGAAGGCGGCCGAGTCCGGCCAGTCACCGGAGCAGCTCAAGCAGCTGCAGGGCCAGTTCACCGCACTCGCCACCACGCACGGCTTCACCCGCGCGTTCCTGTGGTCGGCGTTCCTCGCGGTCGGCGCGGGCTTGGTGACGATGATCGGCCTGTCGATCAAGCACAAGGACCTCGCCACGGACAGCGAAAGCGGCCCGGTCCACATCGGCTGACCCAGCCACTCCCAGCCACTCCCAGCAACACCGCAAGCCGAAGGGCCCGCTTCCCGGGAGGAGAGAAGCGGGCCCTTCGTCATGTCCGGAGGTTCCGGGTGCCGGGACGAACGGCGGCGGGACCCGCACGGTGACTTAGAGTGTCCGCTACATCGGGCGACCAAGCGGATCTGAGGTGGCGAATGGCTGGCGACGATCCGGACCTGGACGCAGCTGCACGGCGGGCGCTGGTGAGCTCGATCGCGGCCGGCGTGACGGAGTTCGCGAGCCGGCCGGGTACGAGGGTGCGGCTGATCGAGAGGCGGTCCGCCGACGAGTGGCGGCGCTGCGCGCAGCGGGCCGGGGCCGCCCTCGCGGATACGAAGCACCTGATCGACACCTTTCGGCGGAGCTTGCCGGGCTTCGAGCGTGGTCCGGACTGGCGGTCGCAGCGGGCAGCGGTGGACGCGCTGGCGCATCGGGACGCTGACTACGCGGTGGTGGTCGAGGCCGGAGACGACGGCCCGATGACCGTCGTGACACTCCACGAGGCGGGAGCTCGCTTCATCGTGGTCGGGGGCGGTACGACCTTCCGGCCGGCCGGTCCGCTGGCGGACCCTTCGCAGCCGACCGCCGAGCAGGCCGGGTTCGCCGCGCAGTACGCGGTGGCGACCATGGCTGCGCAGGACACCATGGCTGTCGACCATGTGGTCTCACCCGACGGCTGGTACGGGCCGCGGGCGCTCGAGGGCCGGCGGATGATCCGGCCGGACGGGCAGGCACGCAGCACCAGCTCGGCCGCGCTGCGCTGGTCGGCCGCCGATGCGCGGTACATCGCCGAACAGGTCACCAGTCGTCAGCCCGACGGCGAACATCCCTTTCCGGAGGTCGACGACCGCCCGCTCGGGCAGGACGAGCACCGGCGCCTGGCCACCCAGCTCGGCGACTGGCTCGAACGCGGCGGCCACGTCGAGGTGTACGACCACGAAGACAAGAACCTGGACGACCACGACGACGGCATCCAGCCGTATCACCGGGCCGAGCTCGCTCTGATGGCGCTGGACCCCGCGCCGGATCGGGCGATGGACAACCCGATCCCGCAACGGCCCGGGGTCCGGACGATGGTCGCGATGACGGACGGCGAGCCGCAAGCCGCCGTCACCGTCGGCCGCGATGCCGCCGGCGACCTGCACGTGCTGCGATTCGTCTATACGCCCGGCGTCGAAGGTGCCACCCGGGCGGCCGAGCTGATGATGTACGAGGCCGCGATCCGGGCCGGCGGCGGAGTGTCCTTCTCCCGGCAGGCCGCGCTGGACTTCGCCGGGAAGGAGCAGTTCGCGGTCAGCGCCTCGGACGGCGCCGTCCACGCCGACAGGATGCGGAGCCGCCTTGGCCAGGTGAACGGCGCCGCGGGAAGCCGGATGTCCGGCTTGATCGCTGCCCTCGACAACAGGCCCGGCGAACCGACCGTGCACCCGACTGCCAACCCGGCCGCCCCGGCCGTGCTGGCCGCGACGGTGCAGCGGTTCCGCGAGGCCGGTGGGGACGTGCTGTTCGTCGACCGGTCGAATCCGGCCTTCGTGGCGCTGCGGGAGCAGGCGGCCGACCGGCTGGCGGCCGCGATGGGTCCGGACGGGACTGTCCCGCTGGACGTCGACAGTCTCTGGCGGGTGTTCAATCCGCCGGTCGCCGAGCCGGGCCGGACGGATTCCGGTCGCCGGGAGGTGGCGGTCGCGGTCGTCGACGGCCAACCGGTCGCTGCCGTCGCGGTCACGAGCACCGGCTCCCGGTACGAGCTCGGGGCGCTTGGTGCGGTCGACGGCGCCGACGATGCTCTCGTCGCGGCGCTCGTCGACGGCGTGTACCCGAGAGTCCGCGACACCGCGCCGCTGACCATGTTCCGCGCCGATGAGGAGGCGAATTCGGAGCAGCTCGCGGCGTTGGGTCTGGAGGTGACCGGAGTGCGTCCGCTCGACGACGACAGCCGGGTCGAGGTCCGGCTCCCGAAGGACACCCCGCAAGCAATTCACGATGCCTCGTCGGCCGGATGGACCAGCTCCCGCTGGCTGGACTACGAGGCAGAAGGTCTCCTTCAGTTCCAGCAGCGGAAAGGAACAGTGCGGCGGTTCGACCACTCCGTCGCGGCGGAACGTCAGCAGGCCGAGGAGGCCATCCGGGCGGTTCAGGACAAGCCTCGTCGCGAACCGCCTGCGACCCCGGTTCCGCCGGTGAACGGAAGTCGGGTGACGCTGGTGGCCCGGTTCGATCGCGATTCGGCGTACATCACCTTCGACGAGCGTCCCGGCGGCGAGATCGAGGTCGTCGACGTCGCCAACACGGCGACCGACTACGCGGCGCTGGAGGCCGTGCGGCACGGGTTCTGCGACCATCTCGCCGAGCGTGGGCAGGATGCGGTGCTGCACGAGCGGATCTCCGACTTCGAGCGGGAGCGGGGAGTGTGGGGTGCGGCGGAGAGCCGCTACTTCGTCACCGGCATCCGCAACCGCCTCGGCCCCGAAGCCGCCGAATCGTTGCTCCCGGCCCCCGAACCGCCGCCTGCCCCCGAACCCACCCAAACCGCCGAAGCCGGGCAGACCACCGAAGCCGGGCAGGAGACCGAGGCGACCGCTGACTCGCCGGGAACAGCCGCTCCGCACGGCCAAGGCAAGCCGCCACGACGCCACGGCCCAGACGGCCGCCGCGGCCCGTTCGAGCGATGAACGCCCGGTGACCGGCGATCCGTTCGTCACACCAACTCACGGTCGGTCAGCGGCGGGGGATCGGCCCAGGGCTGACCTAGGGTGATGTGGGGATCAGGCAACGAGTTGAGTGAGGTGGCGGGTGGTCGCGGAGGATCAGGGGTTCGACGAGCAGGATCGTCGGCTGCGCGGGACCGAGACCTCGATCGCCGCCGGTGTCAGCTCGTTCCTCGGCCGGTCCGGCGGGACTGTCCGGGTGATCGACAAGGGCTCCGCGGAGTGGGAGAGGTACGCGCAGCAGCTCCGGGACCGGCTCGCCGAGACGGACAAGCTGACCGAGACCTTGCGCCGGGGGCTGTCGGGGATCGGGCACGGCCCAGTGTTGCAGGCGCAGCAGGCGGCGGTGGACGCGCTGGCGGACGCGGAGGCGGAGCACGCCCAGCTGGTCGAGGCGGGCGAGAACGGGCCGGTGACGGTTGTATCGTTCCGGCGCAAGGACGGTGAGCTGGTGGTGGTCGGCGGTGGGAGCACGTTCCCGCCGACTCCGGTCGCCGGGCCGGTGGCGGTCAGCGGTCCGAGTGCCTTCACGGCGTTGCCGGTCGGAGCGCGAGCGGATGCGCCGGTGCCGAGCGGTGAAGAAGCCGGGTACGTTGCCCAGTACGCGCTGGCGTCGATCGCCGCGCAGGAGACCTTGAGCCTGAGCCACCAGGTTTCGCCGGTGCCCTGGCATGGACCGCGGGCGCTGGAGTCGCGGCGGCTCATCGGCTTGGACGGGCAGACTCGCGGTATCAAGGCACCGACCTGGCCGGCCGCCGACGTACGCCACATCGCCGAGCAGGTGACGCTCCGGCAGGCCGACGGCCGGCACCCCTTCCCGAACGTCCAGACCCACCAAGTCGGCCGGTCCGGGTTCCGCCGGTGGGCGACCGATCTCAAAAGCTGGATCGACAACGGCGGCACCATCGAGGTGTACGACCACAGCGACCCGGTGCAGCGTGACGCCGCCGGCCTGGCGATGCTGACGCTGGTCGGCGACGCGGGCGCCCTTGCTGTGCTGCCGATTCCGGAGCAAAGCGGCGTACGGACCATGGTCGCGATGACGGACGGCCGGGCCCGCGGCCTGATCACCACCGGGCGGAACGCCAATGGCGACCTGCACGTGCTGCGGTACATGAGCACGTACGATCGCGGCGCGGCCCGGGCGGTCGAGCTGATGATGACGGAGGCGGCGGTTCGTACCGGTGGCTCGGTGTCGTTCTCCCCGGCCGGAGCGATCGAGTACACCGGGGACACCGAGACCGAGATCCGCGCGGCGGATGCGGCGAACTGGGCCTCTCAGATCAGGATCAACCTGCTGCAGCTCGACCGCTCGACGTCGGAGCGGATGACCGAGCTGCTCACGGCGTTGGACGTGCCGGCGCTGTCGCCGCTGGACCCCACCGAACTTGCTGCCTCGGTGCAGAGGTTTCGCGAAGCCGGCGGCGACGTCCTGTACCTCAGCCCGTCCGATCCGAGGTTCGTGGCGTTGCAGGAGCAGGCGTCGGAGACGCTCTGGGCGGCCGCGGCGAGCCCGGACGGAACGGTGCCTCCGGGCGCCGACAGCCTCTGGCGAGTCCTCAACCCGCCGGCTCCCGATCACGAGATCAACCGGCACGGCGACGACGACCGGCGGGTCGCGGTCGCCTTGGTCGATGGCATGCCGGTCGCTGCGGCCGCGATCCGGGACACCGGCTACCGGTACGAGCTCGGGACCCTGGCCGCGGCGCCCGGTGCCGAGGACGCGCTGGCGGCTGCTGTCGTCGAGGGCGTCCACCAACGGGCCTATTCCCAGGCGCCGCTGGTCATGTTCCGGCCCGAAGCCGAGGCACGATCGGAGCAGTTGGCCGCGTACGGGCTCGAGGTGACCGGAGTGCGTGCACTCGACGACGACAGTCGCGTCGAGGTGCGGCTACCGGACACGGTACGCAACAGCATCGTGGACGCGGACCGGGCAACCGGCTGGGCGAATTCGCGGTTGCTCGACCTCGCGGCGATGGGCATCGAGGATTTCCGGAAAGCGAACGAGCACGGAACGGTGCGCCGGCTGGATCATTCCGTCGAGGCGGAGCGGGTGGCGGCCGAGGAGGTGGTCAGCGCGGTGCTGGCCAATCCTGGCACGCGTCCCTCCGAGCTGCCGATTCCGCCGGTGAACGGGAATCGGGTGACGGTGGTGGCGCAGTCGGAGAACCACGGACCGGCGTACATCACCTTCGACGAGACGCCCGCCGGCGGGTTCGAGGTCGTCGACGTGAACGCGAAGAGGCTCGATTATGCCGCGCGGGACGTGGCTCGGTATTGGCTCTCCGACCGGCTGGCCGAGAGCGGTCAGGACGCGGTGCTGCACGAGCGGATCGGCGAGAACGAGCGCCGCCGTGGGACCTGGGGGGCGGGCGAAAGCCGGTACTTCGTCACCGGAATGCGCAACCGCCTCGGCGACCGCCCGGCCGAGTTGTTGCACCAGGCCCCTGAATCCACGCCGGCCGCGGAGGCACCGGGTGAAAGGAAGGCTCCGGGTGAAGGGAAGGCTCCGGGTCAAGGGGAGGCCCCGCGGCGTCCCGGGCCGGACGGTCGCCGGAAGGGCCCGATGGAGCGGTGAAGTCAGAGGGGTTTGTGCATGACGAGTTCCCGGCGGACGCCGTCGGGCATCAGGTCGCCGGGCTGGTCGGTGTCGACGTAGCCGTGGCGGAGGTAGAGGTTGTGCGCGGGGTCGTTGCCGGGGACAACGGATAGTTTGAGGGTGGTGGCACCGGTGGAACGCGCCCAGGTTTCGATCGCCGTCATCAAGGCATTGCCGACGCCGCGACCGCGACCCGTTGGGGCGACCCACATCGAGACCAGTTCAGCCACTCCCGGTTCGTCCGGAAAGCCGCCGGCCATCCCGGCCGGTACGCCGTCGATCGACGCGATCACCTGGTACGCGCCGGGCGAACCGAGCCGCTCCCGCCAGCGCTCCTCGGTCGCGTCCACCCAGTCCGCATACCGCGAACCGAACGCGAACGGCGCCTCCTCCAGCGCGGCCAGCCGAAGCTCGCGCCACGCCTTCCAGTCGTCCGGGCCCACTGCCTGTACGTCGATCACCAGCACAGCTTGACAGTCGGCCCGGACCCAATGGGTGGTGGGGCGGGTTTGCGACTGGTACAGCACCACTCAGTTTCGGGGCGGGAACTTCGAGGACACCCAGTCGCGGACGCCGCCCAGGCCCTCGCCGACGTCGCGGAGGAACTTGGCCAGCGGGTCCTGCGACCGGTTGAAGGCGTCGGAGTACGACTTGGCCGCGTTCTTCGCCTCCTGGGAGATGGACGCGTTGTCGTCGTCCTGGCGCTTCGGGTAGTCGCCGGACACGATCGTGGTGTACTCGCCCTCGTCCACCCAGCGGCGCAGCTCGTGCGCGCGGATGACCGCGAGCGGGTGCGACTGCGCCTCGAGCAGCAGCAGCTTCAGGACGCTGTCGCGCAGGTCGCCGGCGCTCTCGTACTCGGTGCCCTGGGCGAGGAACGCGGTCGTGTCGAGCTCACCGAGCTGGCCGCCGCTGGCCAGCTTCATCTGGACCCGCAGCGCGACGGCCGGGTCCTGGACCGCGAGTAGACCGGCCCGGTCGCCGGACAGCTCGGCCTTCCGGGACCACTCGTGCAGCGCGGCGATTATCGCGCGAATCCCGAGCGCGCCGATCGGCATCCAGTTGACCGCGCCGGTGAGCCGCATCAGCCACATCAGCAGCGACTGGTACAGCGCGTGCCCGCTCTGCGCGTGGCCGAGCTCGTGCCCGAGGATGAACCGCAGCTCCTCCTCGTCCAGGCCCTGCAGCAGCGCGCTGTTGACCACGATGAACGGCCGGTCCATGCCGATCGTGACCGCGTTCCAGATCGGGCTGTTGGTGACATACAGCTCGGGGAGCTGGCGTACGTCCAGGGTGGAGGCCGCCTCGGTGTACAGCCGGTGCACGGTCGGGAACTGCCGCTCGTCCACCCGGATCGCCGACCCGAGGTACTGCAGCCGGAACGCCCGCTCGTTGATCAGGCCCGACATCTTCCGCAGGACGAAGTCGAAACCCTTCAGCTGCCGCAGCGCGACCAGCGCGCCACGGTCGGCGGGATGCTCCCAGGCCCGCGAACTGATGTCGGTCAACGTCACCCGCTGCCGCGTCGGCCGATCACTGTTCTCGCTCATCGCTCCCCCTGCCACCGGTTGTCATGAACCCCCAACCTAGCTCGCTTCCGGGGCCAGCGGGACTCGAGCGCCGGATGGTTGCAGAGCGTAGGAATACTCAAATCCTCAAGTTCGTCCTAGCCTGGCCCGCATGAGTGAGGTTGTGTGCCATGAGGTCGATCGGCGTGACGAGAAGGCGCGGGCATGGGTGTCCGAGGCGATCCGGATCGTGGACGCCGACGCGAACCGGAGCGCGGACACGCATCTGCACGTGTTCCCGATGCCGGAGGGCACCGGCGTGGACCTGTACCTGAAGGACGAGTCGGTGCACCCGACCGGCTCGCTCAAGCACCGGCTGGCCCGGTCGCTGTTCCTGTACGCGCTGTGCAACGGCTGGATTCACGAAGGCACCACCGTGATCGAGGCGTCCAGCGGCTCGACGGCGGTCAGCGAGGCGTACTTCGCGCGGCTGCTCGGGCTTCCGTTCGTCGCGGTGATGCCCCGCTCGACCAGCCCGGAGAAGGTCGAGCTGATCGAGTTCTACGGCGGCCGCTGTCATTTCGTCGAACGTTCCGGCCAGATCTACGGTGAGGCCAAGCGCCTGGCCGAGGAGACCGGCGGGCACTACATGGACCAGTTCACGTACGCCGAGCGCGCGACCGACTGGCGGGGCAACAACAACATCGCGGAGTCGATCTTCGGTCAGCTCTCGCTCGAGCAGCACCCGGTCCCGACCTGGATCGTGGTCGGCGCCGGCACCGGCGGTACGTCGGCCACCATCGGCCGGTACGTCCGCTACCAGCGCTTCGAGACCTCGGTCGCGGTCGTCGACCCGGAGAACTCGGCGTTCTTCCCGGCGTTCGAGGCCGGTGACCACGAGTTCTCCACCGGCCGCCCGTCCCGGATCGAGGGCATCGGCCGGCCGCGGGTGGAGCCGTCCTTCGTCCTCGGCGTCGTCGACCGGATGATCTCCGTCCCGGACGCGGCCTCGATCGCCGCGATGCGGTTCTGCTCCCGTGTCACCGGCCGGCTGGTCGGCGGCTCCACCGGTACCAACCTGTGGGGATCGCTGCGGCTGGCGGCCGAGATGCGGCGTACGGGCGTCCGCGGCAGCATCGTGACGCTCTTGTGCGACAGCGGCGAACGGTACGGCAACACGTACTACGACGACGCCTGGCTCCGGACCAGCGGGATCGACATCAGCCCGTACACGGCCACCCTCGAAACCTTCGCCACCACCGGCCGCTGGACCGAGCCGGAGTAGGTCGACCGGGGTAGATCACGGGATCAGCGCGAGTTTGCCGATCGTCGCGCGGGCTTCGAGTTCGGCGAGTGCTTTCGGGCCGTCGGCGAGCTCGTACGTCGTGGGTTGCGCGGGGCTGAGTACGCCGGCCGCGAGCAGGCCGAACAGTTCGCCCATCACCGCGCCGAAGATTTGCGGCGCGGCCTGGACGAGTACGCCGAGGTTGAGGCCGATGATCTGAACCTGGTGTTTGTAGACCAGGTCCCAGTTGCTGATCTGTGCTTCGCCGGCGGGCAGGCCGAAGACGACGACGCGGCCGGTGATCCGCTTGGCGGCGGTCAGGCTGGCTTCGAGCGTGCGGCCGCCGACCGATTCCAGTACGAGGTCGACTGGGCCGGTCAGTCGCAGCACTTCGGCGGCGAGGTCGGGGTTGCGGGCGTCGATCACGTGGTCGGCGCCGAGCCCGCGGACGACGTCGTGCTTGTCCGCGGAGGCACTCGCGATCACTGTCGCGCCGTAGTGTTTCGCGAGCTTGACCGCGGCCTGGCCGGTGCCGCCGGCCGCCGCGTGGATCAGCACGGTTTGACCGGTTTCCAGCCCGCCGAGCGGTCGGAGCGCCGCGAGCGCGGTCGGCCAGCTGACCATCAGCCCGAGCGCCTGCTCGTCGGCCCATCCGGCCGGGACCGGGACCGCGGCGACGGCGGGCAGCGCCAGGTACTCGGCGAAGGCCCCGCAGGTGATGCTCACGCCGACCACGTGCTGGCCCGGTTCGAAGCCGGTCACCCCTTCGCCGAGGCCGACGATTTCACCGGCCGCTTCGATTCCGGCGATGTACGGCGGCTGCGGTCCGTTCGCGAAGCTGCCGTACGCCTGCGAGAGGTCGACGAAGTTGAGTCCGGCGGCGGTGACCCGTACGAGCAGTTCGCCCGGCCCGGGGCTGGGGACCGGTGCGTCCGTGATCACGTGCAGGTCCCGCGGGCCGTTCAGTGAGGTCTGGCGCAGTGCGCGCATGGCGGTTCTCCTTTTGTTGGTCGATCGACCAACAAAAGGTTGCCAGCGCGACGGGTGGTTGGTCAAGGTAAACTTGGTCGATCGACCAACAAATCTCGGAGGATCGATGGGGACCCGCGGCAGACCGCGTACGTTCGACCCGGACCTGGCGCTCCGGCAGGCGCTCGACGTGTTCTGGGAGCGCGGGTACGAAGGGACGTCGCTGAGCGATCTGTCCGCGGCGATGGGGATCAGGTCGGCCAGCATCTACGCGTACTTCGGCAGCAAGGAAGAGCTGTTCCGCCAGGTGATGGCGCTGTACGGCGCAACCGCCGGCGAACCGCCGCGGCGCGCGCTCCGGGACGGTCCGACCGCCCGCGAGGCGGTCCACGCGATGCTCCAGGCGACCGCCGACCAGATCACCCACCCCGAGCACCCGCACTACTGCATGCTCATCCTCGCCGCCCCCACCGGCACCGTCCAGAACCACCCGGTCCGCGAATTCCTCGCCGACCTACGCCACGGCATGCGCGAGGAGATCAGGGCCCGCCTGGCGCGCGACGGCGACGTACCCGAACCCGCCCTCGACCCCATGTCCCGCTACTACACCACCATCGTCCAAGGCCTCTCCATCCAAGCCCGAGACGGCGCCACCCGCCCAGAACTGGAACCGGTAATCACCTGCGCCATGGCCGCCTGGGACACTCTGGCGGCATGACTCGGATCCTCATCACGGGCATGTCCGGCACCGGCAAGACGACGCTCCTGGAAGAACTCAACCGGCGCGGCCACAACACCATCGACACCGACTACGACAACTGGACCGGCCCCGACGGCACCTGGGACGAAGTACGGATGGACCGGTTGCTCACACGGCCCGATCTGGTCGTCTCCGGGACCGTTGAGAACCAAGTCGAGTACTACGACCGCTTCGATCACATCGTGCTGCTCTCCGCTCCGGTCGAGGTTCTCGTCGATCGGGTGCGGCGGCGTACGAACAACCCGTACGGCAAGACCCCAGCCGAACAAGCCGAGATCATCGGCTACGTTCAGACCGTCGAACCGCTGCTCCGGACCGGCGCGACGCTCGAACTGGACGCTCAGCGGCCGGTGGTCGAGCTCGCCGACACGATCGAGCGGCTGATGGTGCGCAGCGCATGACACCGTTGGCGTCTACCGTGCCGAAGATGTCGCGGCTGGTGGTTGTCAGGGGGAATTCGGCTTCGGGGAAGACGACGTTGGCTGCGGAGGTGCAGCGGGGGATGGGGCGGGGGACGGCCAATGTGGGGCAGGATCATCTGCGGCGGGTGATTTTGCGGGAGCATGATGTGCCGGGCGGGGACAACATCGCGTTCATCCGGGAAACCGTTCGGTACTGCGTCGGGATCGGGTACAACGTGATCCTCGAAGGCATCTTGTACGAGCCGCATTACGGCGCGATGCTGCGGCAGCTGGTGGATGAGCATCCGGGGCCGACGCATGTGTTCTATCTGGATGTTCCGCTCGAAGAGACGCTGCGGCGGCATGAGGGCCGCAACATGTCGGTCAGCGGAGACAAGCTTCGCGAGTGGTACAAACCGCTTGATCTGCTAGGGGTTCCGGGGGAGATCACGATTGCGGCGGGGCTCGGCCTGGCGGAGCTGACGGCGTATGTGCTCGAGCAGATCGGTCCGGTCGAGCCGCCCCGCCGGAACTTCGGGGCGGCACAGTTCCTGTAGCCGGTCAGCCCCCGAGGGCCAGGCCGAGACCGAGGCCGACGGCGTACAGGAGTTCGGTCAGGCCGGTGTTCTTGAGGACCGGGATGAGCGCCGGGCCGACGGCGTCGCTGAGGATGATCCGGATCGACTTGATCGCCAAGGGGACGGCGATGAAGGCGAGCAACGCCCAGGGGGTTGCGATGGCGGAGACAGCGGCCAATACGAAGGCGAGTGCAACCAGCGCGGCGTACATACGGCGCGAACGTGCGGCGCCCAGCACGACGGCGAGGGTGCGCTTGCCGGTGACCGAGTCGGTGGGGATGTCGCGGAGGTTGTTGGCGACCAGGAGGGCGCACGCGATCGAGCCGACCGAGACGGCGCCGGCGATGGCGGTCCAGTGCAGCGACTCGGCTTGGGCGTACGTCGTGCCGAGTACCGCGACCAGGCCGAAGAAGAGGAAGACGCTGACTTCGCCCAGCGCGCGGTAGCCGTACGGCTTCTTGCCGCCGGTGTAGAACCACGCGCCGAGCAGTGACGCGGCCCCGGCGACGAGCAGCCACCAGGTGGTGGTCGCGCACAGCACGATGCCGAGTACGGCGCCAACCCCGAAGCAGGTGAAAGCGGCGGTCTTCACTGATCGCGGAGTGGCGACCTTGGAGCCGACCAGGCGCAGCGGGCCGACCCGGTTCTCGTCGGTGCCGCGGATGCCGTCGCTGTAGTCGTTGGCGTAGTTCACGCCGATCTGCAGCGCCAGCGCGACGCCCAGAGCGAGCAGTGCCTTCCACCAGACGAAGCCGTCCAGGTACGCGGCCGCGCCGGTTCCGACCAGGACTGGGGAGATCGCGGCAGGCAGCGTACGGGGGCGGGCGCCTTCGATCCACTGGGCAGGGGTAGCCATGGCGGTCGATTCTGTCAGCCGGGAGCCGAGCGGCCGGAGGCGGGCCGTACGCTCATCATTGTCATGTCTAAGTTGCGACTGGTTCCGGGGACGCCGGACGGAGTGCTGGCGGCGCTCGCCGGGCTGCTGGACGGCAGCGGTACGCCGTTCGCGCCGGTGCCCGAGGACGCGGTCGGGGCCGCGCGCGTACGCCAGGCGGCCGCGCCGGATCAGCCGATCGAGGACGGCGCCGGTGTGGTGCTGACCACATCGGGCTCGTCGGGTGAACCGAAGGGCGTGCTGCTGTCGCGGGAGGCCCTGATCGCCTCGGCCGTGGCCACCCACGACCGGCTCGGCGGTCCAGGGCAGTGGCTGCTCCCGATGAAGCCGTACTTCGTCGGCGGCCTGCAGATCCTCACCCGTTCGCTGATCGCCGGCACCACACCGGTTGTGGCTACGGACAACTTCACGGCCGCCGCGCGGAAGCTGACCGGTGTACGGCGCTACACGGCGATGGTCCCGACCCAGCTGGCGCGCTACCTGGACACCGACCTGGACGGCCTGCGCCTGTTCGACGCGATCATCATCGGCGGGGCGTCGACGCCGGAGCCGCTCAAGGCCCGCGCCGCGGCCGCCGGGGTCACCGCGATCCCGGCGTACGGGATGACCGAAACCGGCAGCGGCTGCGTGTACGCCGGCGTACCGCTGGACGGTACGTCGATCAAGCTGGACGACGGCCGGATCATGATCAAGGGCACCACGCTGTTCTCCGGGTACCGCCTGCGCCCCGAGCTGACTGCGGAGGTGCTGCGGGACGGCTGGTTCCGTACGCAGGACCGGGGTGAGCTGGTGGACGGTCGGCTGCATGTGGTTGGACGCGTGGACGACGTGGTGATCTCGGGTGGGGTGAACGTCACGCTGACCACTGTGCAGGCGCGGCTGCTGGAGCATCCGCGAGTGAAGGACGCTGTCGTACTGGGCGTACCGGACGCGGACTGGGGGACCAGAGTGGTCGCCTTCGTTGTGGGGGAGCCGTCCAGGGATGAGCTGCGGGACTGGATCAGCGAGCTGTTGCCGCGTACTTGGGCGCCGCAGGACGTGATCGCGCTGGACGCGTTGCCGATGCTTGCCTCGGGCAAGGTTGATCGCCAGCGGTTGCTGGAGGGCGTGCGGTGATCACGTACTCCATCGGGTTGAAGAACAAGTTCCGCGGCATCACTGTCCGCGAGGGCATGCTGTTCGAAGGTCCGGCCGGCTGGGCGGAGTGGAGTCCGTTCCTGGACTACGACGACGCCACCTGTGTGTCCTGGCTGCGGGCGGCGCGGGAGGCAGCGGAGTACGGGTGGCCGGCGCCGGTACGCGACCGCATCCCCGTGAACTGCACTGTGCCGGCCGTCGGCCCAGAACGAGCTGCGGAGCTGGTCAAAGCATCAGGATGCAGTACGGCGAAGGTAAAAGTGGCTGAACCGGGTCAGACCCTCGCTGACGATCTGGAACGAGTCGAAGCAGTACGGGACGCGATCGGCACCGGGCGCGTACGCATCGACGCGAACGGTGCCTGGTCTGTGGATCAGGCTGTGTACAACCTCAAACAACTGCAGCGGTTCGACCTGGAGTACGTGGAGCAGCCGTCCGCGACAGTGGAGGAGCTGGCAGAAGTGCGGCGGCGTACGGACGTACTGGTTGCTGCTGACGAGTCGATCCGACGTGCCGAAGACCCACTGCGCGTACGGGAGCTGGATGCCGCTGACATAGCGGTACTGAAGGTGCAGCCCATAGGAGGCGTCCGTGCCTGTTTGGAGATCGCGGAGCGCATCGGACTGCCCGTAGTGGTGTCGTCAGCACTGGAGACGTCAGTAGGGATCGCTGCGGGCGTCGCACTCGCCGCGGCGCTGCCCGAGCTCCCGTACGCGTGCGGTCTTGCCACCGTGTCGATGTTCACCCACGAAGTGGTCGCCGAGCCGTTGCTGGCGGTCGACGGGCACTTGCCGGTCAAACGCATCACACCAGACCCCCAACTGCTTGAAGCAGCCCGTGCGGACGCGGACCGGACCAAGGTCTGGGAAGAACGGATGTCCCGAGTGAGGAGTGCCGGATGAACCCGTCCACGGCGTTCGCGACGGTTGTCGTCGACGAGCTGATCCGGTGCGGCGTACGCGAGGCTGTGGTGTCACCGGGGTCGCGGAGCGCGCCGCTAGCGCTGGCACTCGCGGCTGCCGACCGTGACGGCCGGCTCCGGCTGCACGTCCGGATCGACGAGCGCACGGCCGGGTTCCTCGCCATTGGGCTGATGCGCGGCAGCGGCCTGCCGGTTCCTGTTGTGACCACGTCCGGTACGGCGGTGGCGAACCTGCACCCCGCAGTGCTCGAAGCGTCGCACAGTGGTCTCCCGCTGATCGTGCTGAGTGCGGACCGCCCACCGACGCTGCGGGGCAGTGGTGCGAACCAGACAACCGATCAGCTGAAGGTGTTCGGCTCTGCGATCCGCCTGTTCCACGAGATGGGCGCTCCGGTGCGGGAGATCGGCCAGGTCGCGTACTGGCGCTCGCAGGTCGCGCGGGCAGTAGCGAGCGCGACCGGAGCCCGCAGCGCCGACCCCGGGCCCGTACAGCTCAACTGCCCGCTGTCGGAGCCGCTGGTGCCGACAGAAGGGCCGGAGTGGCCAGAGCCGTTGGAGGGACGCAGTACTGGGCCGTGGACCGCGGTGCACGCGGCAGCTGGCCGACCGGCGGCTGTGTCGCCCGGTCCGAAGACCGTGGTGGTTGCGGGCGATGGTGCGTCGCAGGCCGCGCGGCTGGTCGCGGAGGCGGGGCAGTGGCCGTTGTTTGCCGAGCCGTCGAGCCGAGCGCGTACCGGTCCGGCAGTCATCTCAGCGTACCGGTTGTTGCTGCAGGCAACTGAGCTGGCGACTGAGATCGAGCGTGTCCTCGTCTTCGGCCACCCGACGCTGTCTCGGCCGGTCTCCCAGTTGCTGGCGCGTCCGGACGTCGAGGTGATCGTGGTGTCGCCGACCGGTTCGTGGCCGGACCCGGCCCGGCGCGCGGCCTCGGTGGTCACCGGGCTCGAGGTCACCGGCGCCGATGAGACCGACTGGCTGGCGCGCTGGCAGCACGCCGACCAGCTGGCCCGCCCAGCCATTGAAAAGGAGCTAGGCGACGGTTTGAATGGGCCGCGGATCGCCGCTCTGGTCGGTGAAGCGGTCGGTGCCGACGGCATGCTCGTGGTCGCTTCGTCGAACCCGATCCGCGATCTCGATCTCGCGCCGGTCGTGCCGATCCGCACCATCGCCAACCGGGGCCTGGCCGGCATCGACGGCACGATCTCGACCGCCGTGGGCGCCGCGCTGGCGAACGCCGGGCCGACGTACGCGCTGATCGGGGATCTCGCCTTCCTGCACGACAGCAACGGCCTGGTGATCGGGCCGGACGAGGCCCGGCCCGACCTGCGGATCATCGTCGTCAACGACAACGGTGGCGGGATCTTCTCCACCTTGGAACAAGGCGATCCGTCGCACGCGACCCACTTCGAGCGCGTCTTCGGTACGCCGCACAACGTCGACCTGTCCGCACTGTGCGCGGCGACTGGTACCCCGTACACGCTGGTCGGGACTGTGGACGAGCTGCGGGCGGCGCTCGTACCGGCTGTTGCCGGGATGGATGTGATCGAGGTGCGGATCGCCCGCGACGGGCACCGCCCGCTGGGCCAGTCGCTTGTCGCGGCGCTCAAGCAGCTGTAACTGGCACCTTCGCCGGCTTCCGCGCCGGATGCAGCGTACGGACGTGGTTGAGCAGCGGCAGGGCCACTGCGATCACCAGCGCGGTGGTGGTGAGGATGGGGATGGTTGCGCCGCGCAGCGACGAGTTGAGCGGTGCGGCGATGGTGAAGATCAGACTGACCGCGGTCATGATCGTGGTCAGTCTGCGACCGGGGCGTGCCACGGCCAGGAAGGGCATGCACCACAGGAAGTACCAGTCGTGTGCGCTTGGGCCCAGTACGACCACTGCGAGCAGTGCGATGCCGACAGCGCGGGCCGCGTAGTGGATGGACGACCGGAGACTCAGGAGCGCGATCAGCCCGAGTGCGGCGACCATACCGACCAGTCTGACGATCTGGAGGGCTTGCGCTGCCGCCGTGTCTTCGCCCAGCCAGCCGAGTACGCCGGACGCGGCCATGCCGATCAGGTTGGCGATGGAGAAGGGCGAACGGACCAGTCCAGGTACGTCGAGTGCGCCGAGCCAGCCGGAGCCGACACCTGTCAGTGCACCGATGGTGACCAGCGTCAGTACGGACACCGCACCAGCAATGGCCAGGCTGGCGAACCGGTGCAGCCGTCCGGCGAGTGGGCTCATCACTGCGGCAATGGCGATCACCACAAGACCACCGGGGAGTTTCACTGCGGCTGCTACACCGGCGACGACAGCTGCCGTACCCCACCGGCCGGTCAGCGCCAGCGCGAAGGCACTACAGGCCAGTCCGATCATCAGTACGTCGTTGTGGGCCGCACCGATGCCGTGCGTGAGCAGCATCGGGTTCAGTACGACCAGCCAGGTCGCGAAAGCCGGATCGACTCGACAGGCGGTGGCCAGCCGCGGTACGGACCAGGCGATGAGCACTATGCCCAGTACGGCGAGGAGGCGGTGCGCCAGCATCAGTACGTACGGGTCCATGGTGACGTGGGCGGCCAGACCGCCGTACGCGAGTGGTAGCGGTCCGTACGGCGCTGGGGTCTGCATCCACATCGGGTCAACCGCCTCGACGATGTGGCCGGACAGTACGCCGGGGCCGACCTCGTACGGGTTGTAGCCCTTGGCGACCAGTGCGCCTTGTGCCGCGTAGCTCCAGGCGTCGCGACTGAACAGTGGCGGCGCAAGGAGCAGTGGCGCACTCCAGTACGCGACGTAGCGCAGGAGGGGGAGCCGTTCGCCGGCCATCACGCGGCGGCCCACGGTCAGCCAGGCCCAGGCCAGCAGCCCGAGCCCGGCGACCATGAACGTCAGACCTAGCATCCGCCCAGTCAGCGTGTGCCGCAGGTCGCCGGTGACCGGCAGTGCGGCCACCCAAGACGACGGGGGCACCACCGAAGTCACCAGACTCGCTACGGCGACTACGACGGCGCCTACGACTCCACGGGCGACCGGCGAGCGCATGAGCGGACCGTAGCGCCGCCGGGCGACCCGTGGATGAACAGCAGGTAGATCAGGCGGATTCCTTGCGGAAGGTGCGCGCACCGACCGCCAGGCCGACGATCGTCAGCAGTACCACCCAGAACAGACCCCACAGCGACGACGAGCTGGTGATGTCGCCACGGAACAAGGCGCGTACGCCGTTGACCACGTGCTTCAGCGGACTGATGTCGGACAGCCGCTGCAACCAGGCCGGACCGATCTGCATCGGCAGCAGGATGCCGGACAGCAGCAGCAACGGCATCGCGATGCCGTTCAGCAGCGGCGCCAGTGCGTCCTCGCTCTTGGTGATCAGCGCGACCGAGTACGACAGTGAAGCGAACGTCGCGCCCAGCAGAGCCACGATGACTAGGGAGAGCAGCACGCCACCCCACGGGGCACGGAGGCCCAGCGGAAGTGCGGCGAGCAGCAGGAGTACGGACTGCGCGACCAGTACGACAACGTCCCGCAGTACGCGCCCGGCCATCAAGGCGATCCGGGACGCCGGTGTCACCCGGTCGGCCTCGATCACGCCGGCCCGGTACTCGGCGATCAGTCCGAAGCCGACGAACATCGCGCCGAACATCCCCAGCTGGACGATCAGGCCGGGGATGAACACCTGGTACGCGTTCGTGGTGGCGCCCTGGCTGATCTGGGCGGTGATCGGCTTCAGCAGCGGGCCGAACAGGAACAGGTACATCAGCGGCTGGCTGAGCATCAGGATCGACCACATCGGGTTCCGCAGCGACAGCCGCATCGCCCGGTTGAACACGATCCACGTTTCCCTGAGCACGGTCATGCCACCGTCTCCTTCTCGGTCTCGGCCGGGGCGGTGTCCTCGTCGCGGAGGGAGCGGCCGGTCATGGTCAGGAACACGTCGTCCAGCGTCGGGCGGTGCACCTCGACGCCGGCCAGTTCGATGCCTTGGGCATCGATCGAGCGGAGCAGCCCGGGCAGCACCGAACCGCCGCGCGGGATCCGGAAACCGACCACGTCGGCGTCGGTCTCGACCTCGATCGCGCCGTCCAGCTCGCGGGCGATCTTCATCACCGACGGGGCGTCGGCGACATTCGCCAGGCTGAGCCGGACCGCGTCGCCGGACACCTGCTGCTTCAGGGCATCGGGCGTACCGGAGGCGACGATCTTGCCGTGGTCGATGACCAGAATCCGGTCGCAGAGCGCGTCCGCCTCGTCCAGGTAGTGCGTGGTGAGGAAGATCGTCGCGCCGCGCTGCCGCAGCTGCCGGATGTGCTCCCAGAGGTTCGCCCGCGCCTGCGGGTCGAGCCCGGTGGTCGGTTCGTCCAGGAAGATCAGCTTCGGATCGTGGATCAGACCCATCACGATGTCCAGCCGCCGGCGCTGACCACCGGACAGGGTCTTGCTCTGCCGGCGCCACAGCCCCGGCAGGTCGAGCTCCTCGAACAGCCGCTGACCGTCGGCCGCGGCCTTCGCCTTGGACACGCCGTACAGCCGCGCGTGGTCGACCACTTCGTCACCGGCGATCGCCTCGGGCAAGGTGGAGCCGCTCTGCGGTACGTACCCGATGCCGCGCCGGACGCCGACCGGGTCCTTCGCGAGATCACAGCCGGCCACCGTCGCGGTGCCGCTGGTCGGCTTGATCAGGGTCGCCAGCATCCGCATCGTGGTGGTCTTGCCGGCCCCGTTCGGGCCGAGGAAGCCGACGATCTCCCCGTCGGCGACGTCCAGATCGACCCCCTGCACGGCCTGGACCGGGCCGCGTTTCGTCTTGAAGGTGCGGACCAGTCCGCGTGCTTCGATCATCATCCGGCCAGTGTGGATGATCAACTTTGACTAGTCAATCTTGATTAGTCGGGCCGAAGGGTGGCGGGAAGGCGGATTCGGGCGGCTGTGGGGTGGGTTTCAGACGCTGGGTGGGTTGGGGATTTCGCCCCAGTGGGTGATCATGCCCGGGTGCGGCGCCCAGTCGGCCGGTTCGCCCGCGAAGGCGTATGCGCCGTTCATGATGCGCTCGGCGAACTCCCGCGTCCAGCGCAATTCGCCGGTGTCACGGGCGGCGGTGATCCGGTACATCTCCAGTACGTGGTCCGGGGTGGCCGGGTCCTCGAGGATCTGGCGTTCCGAGAACGGCTGCGCCGTGAGCGCGGCTTCCAGCTGGCTGATCCGCGCCTCGAGCGCCGTGATCACCTCGTCCCGGCGCAGCGACCACACGAAGCTCAGCGTGGCCTGCATCTTGTCCGGGTGATACGCGTCGACCGTCCAGAGCATGCTCCGGAGCAACGAGAAGTACTCCGTCTCACCGTCCGCGGTCAGCTTGTACGACGTACGCCCCGGCCGCCGCGCCCCGTCCTCGGCCACCTCCAGCAAGTACCCGTGCTTGGCGAGCGTCCGCAGCCCGGTGTAGATCGACCCCGGATTGATGTTCGCCCACGCCTGCACGTTCCACGTCATCAACTCACGCCGCAACTGATACCCGTACGCCGGCTGAAAAATCCGCACAACCCCAAGCAACAACAACCGCGTGGTGGACATACCCGCAGTCTAAGTCCGCCTCGCACCCCCACCCGCGAGGCGTACGCTCCGCACCATGGATGTCCGCGTGACGACCGACCCGCACCTGTTCCGGCAGACCGTCTTCCCTTTCCTGCAACAGGATCCGGTCCTGCACACCCTCATCCTCACCATCGTCCACACCCAGACAGCCATCCCCACCCCTGAGCCGTCGTACTCGTCTCCGTCCACGACCCGGAGGTGATCGGCGCCGCGATCCGCACGCCAGGACGGCACGTGTACGTCGGCGCGCTCCACCCGGACCTCGCCGACCCGGTCGCCGACGCCTTCGCCGGCGTACTGCCCGAACTCAGCGGGGTAGCAGGCGACCGAGCCGCGGCGGTCAGGTTCGGCAAACGCTGGCAGGCCCACCGCGGCGGCCAAGCAACCGAAACCCGCGGCACCCGCCTGCACAAACTCACCGAGTTCACCCCGCTGACGGCCGGCGCGGGGCATCCGCGGTTGATGACGAGCGCGGAGATCGACCTGGTTGCGGGCTGGGCTCGGGACGGATTCCCGGAGGAGCTGGGCAGCCAACGCCGCGAGTGGGCTGAGCGGCAACTGGAGCAGCAGACGATGTGGATCTGGGAGGTCGGCGGGGTTCCGGTTTGCATGGTGGGGTGCCGGGTGCCGCTCTTTGGGGTTAGTCGGGTGGGGCCGGTGTATACGCCGCCGGAGTGGCGGCGGCGTGGGTTTGCGGGGGCGTTGACCAGTCAGGTGTCTGCGGGGATTGTTGCTGGTGGCAATCAAGCGTGTTTGTACACGGATCTGGACAACGCGACGTCGAACAAGATCTACCGCCGGATCGGGTACCGGCCGGTGGCGGACTTTGTGGATGTGGTGCTGGGTTAGCTGATTTCCAGGGAGTTGCCGGGGGTGAGGGCGTGGTACGGGCGGTCGTCGGAGTTCAGGAAGCGCGAGAACATGGATTGGCCGATGGGGCTGAGGATGGCGTCGTGGATGCCTACGAGCTGGGCGGACTTGACCGTGCGGGCGTAGTCGACGGCTGGTGGGAGGGCGAACCAGGGGCCGGAGATCGGGACCAGGTTGGTGTGTACGGCACGATCCGGCTGGGTGAATGAGTCGCCCGGGTGGTACACGGCGTCCTCGATCAGGAAGCCGACGTTCTCGCACGGTACGCCCCACTCGGGCAGGATCACCGCGTGGTCGTTGCCGTACGCGCTGACTGCGAAACCGGCCGCCTCGAACGACTGCCCGCCGGCCACCACGTGCACGCGATCGCCCAGCGCCGTCAGCTGTGCGGCCACCCCAGCGTTCGTGTACACGGGTACGTCGAGCGCGGCGACCCGGTCCACATCGAGATGATCCTGGTGCTCATGCGTGACCAGGATCGCGTCGGCGCGCTCGAACGCCGCGTCCTCGCTGAACGAACCCGGGTCGACCAGCAGCGTCTTCCCGTCCTTCTCCAGCCGGACACAAGCGTGCGCGAACTTCGTCAGCTTCACAGTCAGTCTCCCAACGCGTCTCTCATCGGCACCAGCTTGGCGTTCGTCTCGGCGAGTTCGGCGTCCGGGTTGGACCCGGCGACGATCCCGGCGCCCGCGAACAGGCGCATCCGGCGCGGTTCGTCCGGGTCGGCCTGGCCGCAGCGCAACGCGATGCACCACTCGCCGTCCCCGGCCGCGTCCATCCAGCCGACCGGCCCGCTGAACCGGCCGCGCTGCATGCCTTCGATCTCGCCGATCAGGTCCCGCGCGACCGGCGTCGGCGTGCCGCAGACTGCCGCGGACGGGTGCAGCGCGGCGGCCAGCCCGAGCGCGGAGGCGCCGTTGTTCGCGACGCCGGCCACGTCGGTGGCCAGATGCATCACATTCGGCAGGTGCAGTACGAACGGCGTCTCGGGAACGTTCATCGAGGTGCAATGCGGTTCGAGCGCATCCGCCACCGAGCGCACCGCGAACTCGTGTTCTTCCAGGTCCTTCGACGACCGTGCGAGCGAGGCGGCCAGCGCCAGGTCGTGCGCGTCGTCGCCGGTCCGCCGGATCGTCCCGGCCAGCACCCGGGACGTGATCAGGCCCTTCTCCCGGCGTACGAGCAGCTCCGGGGTGGCGCCGATCAGTCCGTCGACGGAGAACGTCCAGCAATTCGGGTACGCCGTCGCGAGCCGGTGCAGCGGCCAGCGGAGGTCGATGGGCTGGGCCGCGATCGCGATCAGGTCCCGCGCCAGCACCACCTTGTCGAGTTCGCCGGCGGTGATCCGGCGGACCGCGTCGGCGACGATGCTCGACCAGTCGGTCCCGGTCCGGGCGCCGTCGGCGAAGGTCACGTCGTACACCGGTGCCGGCTCGTGCACGGCCAGCTCCGGCGGCGCGGTCAGCGAACTGGCCGGGGAGACCGTGGTCACCCAGGTGGTGTCGCCGCGCCGGCCGACGATCACCTTCGGTACGACCAGCTCACCCGGATCCTGGTCGGTGAAGCCGAACGATCCGAAGCAGATCAGCCCGGACCCCGGTACGCCGACCTCGTCGCGCACCACCGCGGTCGCGGTCAGCTGCTTCCACCAGCTCATCGCGTCCTGGAAGCGGTTGCCACCGGCAACATCGAGCCGGGCCGCCGTACCCCAGCCGATCTGCCCGTCGCCGCGCCGGACCCAGGCCAGCCCGCCGTCGGGCGGCAGGTGGTCGAGCAGTTGCGCCGACACGCCGTCCACGCGCTGGCTGCGGATCACCAGCCGCGGTGCTTGCGACCGACCCACCGGTTCGGACACGCTCACAGGCCCACCCCTCGCTCGTGCTCCGGCCCCGGGTCACGGTGGCCGGACAGGATCACTGGAGATGCACTCACGAAATGCAAGAGTATGCCTCCCCGATGTCCAGCCGATTTCGGTGCCGCTCAACCCCGTGATCAACCTCGCGTCCTCCATCGCCCTCCGCGCACCATCTCCGGCGCCCATGCGGGCGCCTCGCTGCGTTGGAGGACAGGGCACGATGAACCCCGCATCGAGCCCTGCCCTCCGCCTTGCGATGCACCCACCTGGACACCGGAGCTGGCACACGGAGAGCGATGCAGGACACTAGACAAGTGACCCGCGCAGATCTCAGCAAGGACCCGCAGGCCGTGGCGGCCATGTTCGACAACGTGGCCGAGGGGTACGACCGGACCAACGCGGTCGCGACGATGGGTCTGGAGAAGCTGTACTGGCGGCCGGCGACCTTGACCGAGATCGCGCCGCGGAAGGGGATGAAGATCCTCGACCTGGCCGCCGGGACCGGCGCGTCCAGCATCCGGCTGCGGGAGGCCGGCGCCGAGGTGGTGTCCTGCGACTTCTCGGTCGGGATGCTGACCGTCGGCAAGCGGCGCTACCCGGAGCTGGACCTGATCGCGGGCGACGCGCTCCGGCTGCCGTTCGCGGACGAGACGTTCGACGTGGTGACGATCTCCTGGGCGCTGCGCAACGTCAACGACGTGCCGCTGGCGCTGGCCGAGATGCTCCGGGTCACCCGCCCGGGCGGCCGGCTGGTCGTCCTCGAGCAGTCGCACCCGACCTGGAAGCCGTTCCGGGTGGTGTACCTGGAGTACATGATGCGCGCGGTGCCCGCGGTCGCGAAGGTGGTCTCGACCAACCCGGAGGCGTACGAGTACCTGGCCGAATCCACCCGGGCCTGGCTGCCCCAGCAACCCCTGGCCGAGGCGATCGAGGCGGCCGGCTGGACCAGGGCCCAATGGCGCAACCTCAGCGGCGGCCTGGTGGCCATCCACCGGGGTGTGAAGCCCAGTTAATTACGCAACGGAAATTATGCGTAATTGGCTTGTCCGCAAGGCGGTTGGGGTGAGTTTCGTGTCGGCGTCAGGCAGTCCTAGACTGTCGGGTGTAGAGGCCTCGTGAATGCCTTCACGAGCGCGAACGCCCCCAACTTCCAGGCCGGGAAAGAGATGAGCCAGAGCGTGCCGAGCGGGCAGCAGGCGGAGACCGCCGATGTGATCGTGGTCGGTGCCGGACCCGCCGGATCGGCGGCGGCGTACCACCTGGCGAACGCCGGTCTCGACGTGCTGCTGCTGGAGAAGACCGCCTTCCCGCGGGAGAAGGTGTGCGGCGACGGGCTGACCCCGCGCGGCACCAAGCAGCTGATCAACATGGGCCTGGACATCTCCGAAGAGGCCGGCTGGATTCGCAACTACGGGCTCCGGATCCAGGGCGCCGGGCACCAGCTGCAGCTGGACTGGCCGGACCTGTCCAGCCACCCGAACTACGGCCTGACCCGGAACCGGATGGACTTCGACGACATGCTCGCCCGGCAGGCGGTGAAGGCCGGCGCGCGGCTGCGCGAGCGCACCAACGTCGGCGCGCCGATCCTGGACGAGCGCGGGCACATCGTCGGCGTGACCGCGAAGCCGGTCGACGACAACGGCCGCCGGGCCGGCGCGGACGTCGAGTTCCGGGCGCCGCTGGTGATGGCGGCGGACGGTAACTCGTCCCGGCTGAGCATCGCGATGGGCCTGCACAAGCGCGACGACCGCCCGATGGGCGTCGCGGTCCGGACGTACTTCACCAGCCCGCGGACCAACGACGACTACCTCGAGTCCTGGCTGGAGCTGTGGGCCGACGACCCGAAGCAGCCCGGCGGCAAGGTGCTGCTGCCCGGGTACGGCTGGATCTTCGGGATGGGCGACGGCACCGTGAACGTCGGCCTCGGCATCCTGAACACCTCGGACGCGTTCGGCAAGGTCGACTACGCCGACCTGCTGAAGCAGTGGCTGAAGGTGACGCCGGACGAGTGGCAGTTCCGCGACGAGTACCAGACCATCCCGATCCGGGGCGCCGCGCTGCCGATGGGTTTCAACCGGCAGCCGCACTACACCCGGGGCCTGATGCTGCTCGGCGACGCCGGCGGCATGGTCAACCCGTTCAACGGCGAGGGCATCCCGTACGCGATGGAGTCCGGGTCGTTCGCGGCCGAGGTCGCCGCCCAGGCCCTGCGCCGGCAGCCGAACCAGCGGGAGCGCGCGCTGTCGGCGTACCCGAAGGCCCTGAAGCAGGAGTACGGCGGGTACTACACGCTCGGCCGGATCTTCGTGAAGCTGATCGGAAATCCGGAGGTGATGCGGCTGTGCACCAAGTACGGTCTGCCGCGCACCACGCTGATGAAGTTCACCCTGAAGTTGCTGGCCAACCTCACCGACCCGCGCGACGGCGACGTGATGGACAAGATCATCAACGGCCTGACCAAGCTCGCACCGGCGGCCTGACCGGCGGGGCGAGTGCGCCGGGCCATCGGCGTACTGATACCAACTGACTGACAACCGACATCACCGGCTGAAGGAGGGAGCACGAGAGCGATGCACCCCTATACACCGATTCTCGCTCTTGGTGTGCTCGCGGCGCTCTTCGTGGCGGGCAGCATCACGGTAAGTGCGCTGGTCGGCCCGAAGCGGTACAACCGGGCCCGGCTGGACTCGTACGAGTGCGGCATCGAGCCGACTCCGCAGCCGGTCGGCGGTGGGCGCTTCCCGGTGAAGTACTACATCACCGCGATGCTGTTCATCGTGTTCGACATCGAGATCATCTTCCTCTACCCGTGGGCGGTCGCGTTCGACCAGATGGCCCTGTTCGGGCTGGTCGAGATGGTCATCTTCATCGTCACCGTCTTCATCGCCTACACGTACGTGTGGCGCCGCGGCGGACTGGAGTGGGACTGACATGGGTCTTGAGGAACAGCTTCCGGCCGGCGTACTGCTGAGCACCGTCGAAGGACTGCTCGGCTACATGCGCAAGGCCTCGTTGTGGCCGGCAACCTTCGGGCTGGCCTGCTGCGCGATCGAGATGATGACCACCGGCGCACCGCGCTACGACGCCGCCCG
Organism: Kribbella hippodromi; assembly: GCF_039531045.1. Taxonomy (NCBI): domain Bacteria; kingdom Bacillati; phylum Actinomycetota; class Actinomycetes; order Propionibacteriales; family Kribbellaceae; genus Kribbella; species Kribbella hippodromi. Next base: position 61,665 of record NZ_BAAAPH010000023.1, read on the forward strand.
GTTCGGCATGGAGGTCTTCCGGGCGTCGCCGCGGCAGGCCGACCTGATGATCGTGGCCGGCCGGGTGAGCCAGAAGATGGCTCCGGTACTGCGCCAGATCTACGACCAGATGCCCGGCCCGAAGTGGGTGCTGGCGATGGGTGTCTGCGCCTCCTCCGGCGGCATGTTCAACAACTACGCGATCGTGCAGGGCGTGGACCACGTGGTCCCGGTCGACATGTACCTGCCCGGCTGCCCGCCGCGGCCGGAGATGCTGCTGGACGCGTTCCTGAAGATCCACGACCAGATCCAGCACATGAAGCTCGGCGCGCACAAGAAGGCGCTGCAGACCGAGCAGGAGGCGGCGGCCCTGGTCGCGGCGCCGACGATCGAGATGAAGGGGCTGCTCCGGTGAGCGACTCTCAGCCCGAGAACTTGCCGGCGACGTCGGCGGCGAGTGACGCGCAGACTCCGCAGGCCGAGGTGATCGACCAGCGCGAGGGCATGTTCGGCGTCCGCGGCACCGGTGACACCTCCGGTTTCGGTGGCCTGCAGCGCCAGATCGCGCTGCCCGGCAGCACCCCGCGCCCGTTCGGCTCCTGGTTCGACGGCGCGGTGGACCGGCTGGAAGGCCTGGCCGGCGAGGACGCGATCGAGAAGGTGGTCGTCGACCGCGGCGAGCTGACGCTGCACATCAAGCGCGAGCGGCTGGTCGAGGTCTGCAAGCACCTGCGGGACGATGAGGCGCTGCGGTTCGAGTTCTGCTCCGGCGTCAGCGGGGTGCACTACCCGAACGAGACCGGTCGCGAGCTGCACGCCGTGTACCACTTCCTGTCGATCACCAACAACCGCCGGATCCGGCTGGAGGTGTCGGCGCCGGACGCCGACCCGCACATCCCGTCGATCGTCTCGGTGTACCCGGCCAACGACTGGCACGAGCGCGAGACCTGGGACTTCTTCGGGATCGTCTTCGACGGTCACCCGGCGCTGACCCGGATTCAGATGCCCGACGACTGGCCGGGCCACCCGCAGCGCAAGGACTACCCGCTCGGCGGCATCGACGTCGAGTACAAGGGCGCTGTCATCCCACCGCCCGACACGCGGAGGTCGTACAACTAATGACCACTACCGACCCGTACGCGACCACTCGGGACACCACCGAGGGCAAGGTCTTCACGGTCACCGGCCAGGACTGGGACTTGGTCGTCTCCGGTCTCGGCGAGGAGCCGGAAGAGCGCGTCGTCGTCAACATGGGCCCGCAGCACCCGTCCACGCACGGCGTGCTCCGGCTGATTCTCGAGCTCGACGGTGAGAACGTGACCGAGGCCCGCTGCGGCATCGGCTACCTGCACACCGGCATCGAGAAGAACATGGAGTTCCGCTCCTGGACGCAGGGCGTCACGTTCGTCACCCGGATGGATTACCTGTCGCCGTTCTACAACGAGGCGGCGTACTGCCTCGCGGTCGAGAAGCTGCTCGGGATCGAGGACCAGATCCCGGAGAAGGCCAACGTGATGCGGGTGCTCCTGATGGAGCTCAACCGGATCAGCAGCCACCTGGTCTGTATCGCCACCGGCGGTATGGAGATCGGTGCGCTGACGGTGATGACGATCGGCTTCCGTGAGCGGGAGATGACGCTCGACCTGTTCGAGCTGATCACCGGCCTGCGGATGAACCACGCGTTCATCCGGCCGGGCGGTGTCGCCCAGGACCTGCCGCCGGGCGCGCTGGACAAGATCCGCGAGTACATCACCTGGATGAACAAGCACCTCCCGGAGTACGCGGAGCTGTGCAACGCGAACCCGATCTTCAAGGCCCGGCTGGGCAACGTCGGCTATCTGGACCTGGCCGGCTGCATGGCGCTCGGCATCTCCGGCCCGACGGTGCGCTCGACCGGGTACGCGCTGGACCTGCGCAAGTCCCAGCCGTACTGCGGCTACGAGACGTACGACTTCGACGTACCGACCTGGGACACCTCGGACTCGTACGGACGGTTCCGGGTCCGGCTGCAGGAGATGCACGAGTCGCTGAAGATCGTCGAGCAGTGCGCCGACCGGCTGGAGAAGATGGACGGCGAGCCGGTGATGGTGGCGGACAAGAAGATCGGCTGGCCGAGCCAGCTGGCGGTCGGCTCCGACGGCATGGGCAACTCCCTCGACCACATCAAGCACATCATGGGCGAGTCGATGGAAGCGCTGATCCATCACTTCAAGCTGGTCACCGAGGGCTTCCGGGTGCCGGCCGGCCAGGCGTACGTGGCGATCGAGTCGCCGCGCGGTGAACTCGGCGCGCACGTCGTCTCCGACGGCGGCACCAAGCCGTACCGGGTGCACTTCCGTGACCCGTCCTTCGCAAACCTGCAGGCGATGCCGATCATGTGCGAGGGCGGCCAGGTCGCCGACGTGATCGTCGCCGTCGCCAGCCTTGACCCGGTGATGGGTGGAGTGGACCGCTAAATGGCCGAGAACCACACGACGAACAGCGAGACGACGGTGCCCTACAGCACCGGCGACTCCAAGATCACCGAGACCACGGTCGCCGAGCTGCGCGAGATCGCGGCCCGGTACCCGGAGGCGCGGTCAGCGCTGCTGCCGATGCTGCACCTGGTGCAGTCGGTCGAGGGCCGGATCACCCCCGAGGGCATCGAGGTGTGTGCCGAGATCCTCGGCCAGACCGGTGCCGAGGTGTCGGCGGTGGCCACCTTCTACACGATGTACAAGCGCCGTCCGGTCGGCGAGTACCACGTCGGCGTCTGCACCAACACGCTCTGCGCGGTGATGGGCGGCGACCTGATCTTCGACCGGCTGAAGCAGCACCTGGACGTCGGCAACGACGAGACCACCGAGGACGGCAAGATCACCCTCGAGCACCTCGAGTGCAACGCCGCCTGCGACTACGCGCCGGTGATGATGGTGAACTGGGAGTTCTTCGACGACATGACGCCGGAGAGCGCGACCCAGCTGGTCGACGACCTGCGCGACGGTACCGAGGTGAAGTCGCCGCGCGGCGCCACCATCTGCACCTGGCGCGAGGCCGAGCGGGTGCTGGCCGGGTTCCCGGACGGCCGCGCCGACGAGGGCCCGACCGGCGGCAAGGCCACGCTGGCCGGCCTGCGGCTGGCCCGCGAACGCAACTGGACCGCCCCGGGCGGCAACGGCGGCACTCCGGCGCCGCTGGAGACCCCGCCGGGCCCGCGCCCGGAGGACCAGCCGGGCCGTGAGTCCCAGGCCGTGCGTTCCGACGACTCCCGGAAGGAGGACTGACCATGACGTCTGTGCTGACACCGGTGCTGTCCGACAACTGGGATCAGATCAAGTCCTGGCAGCTGAACTCGTACCAGCGGTCCGGCGGGTACGACGCGCTCCGCAAGGCGCTCGCGATGCAGCCGGCCGACGTGGTCGCCACGGTCAAGGACTCCGGTCTGCGCGGCCGTGGTGGCGCCGGCTTCCCGACCGGGATGAAGTGGTCGTTCATCCCGCAGGACAACCCGAAGCCGAAGTACCTGGTGGTGAACGCGGACGAGTCCGAGCCGGGCACCTGCAAGGACATCCCGCTGATGATGGCCTCGCCGCACACGCTGGTCGAGGGCGTCATCATCGCGTCCTACGCGATCCGCGCGTCGGCCGCGTTCATCTATGTCCGTGGTGAGGTCCTGCACGTGATCCGCCGGCTGCAGCAGGCGGTCCAGGAAGCCAAGGACGCCGGCTACATCGGTACGAACATCCTCGGCAGCGGCTACGACCTGGACGTGATCGTGCACGCCGGCGCCGGCGCCTACATCTGTGGCGAGGAAACGGCGCTGCTGGACTCGCTCGAAGGACGTCGCGGTCAACCTCGGCTGCGTCCCCCCTTCCCCGCGGTCGCGGGCTTGTACGGCTGCCCCACTGTCATCAACAACGTCGAGTCGATCGCATCCGTTCCCGTCATCATCAAGAACGGCGCGGACTGGTTCTCCTCGATGGGCACCGAGAAGTCCAAGGGCATGACGCTGTACTCGCTGTCCGGCCACGTCACCCGCCCGGGCCAGTACGAGGCGCCGCTCGGCATCACGCTGCGCGAGCTGCTCGACCTGGCCGGCGGTGTCCGGGCCGGGCATCAGCTGAAGTTCTGGACACCGGGTGGCTCGTCCACGCCGCTGCTGACCAGTGAGCACCTGGACGTGCCGCTGGACTACGAGGGCGTCGGCTCGGTCGGGTCCATGCTCGGTACCAAGGCGCTGCAGATCTTCGACGACTCGGTGTGCGTGGTGCGGTCCGTACTGCGCTGGACCGAGTTCTACAAGCACGAGTCCTGCGGCAAGTGCACGCCCTGCCGTGAGGGCACCTGGTGGCTGGTGCAGATCCTCGAGCGGCTGGAGCAGGGCAAGGGGTCCGAGGAGGACCTGGAGACGCTGCTCGACCTGTCCGAGAACATCCTCGGCCGGTCGTTCTGTGCGCTCGGCGACGGTGCCACCGCGCCGATCACCAGCTCGATCCAGCACTTCAAGGACGAGTACCTGGCGCACTTCGAGCACGGCGGCTGCCCGTTCGACCCGATGGCAAGCACTGTCTTCGCGACTGCTGGAGCTAGCGCATGACGATCCAAGCCAACCCACCGGCCGGCAGTGGAGCAGTGGAGCGGACCGCCCCTGATGACGCTGTGACGGTCACCATCGACGGCATCGAGGTGAAGGTTCCGAAGAACAGCCTGGCGATCCGGGCCGCGGAGCAGATCGGGATCCAGATCCCGCGGTTCTGCGACCACCCGCTGCTCGACCCGGTCGGTGCCTGCCGGCAGTGCCTGGTCGAGGTCACCGACGCCGGCAACGGCCGCGGGATGCCGAAGCCGCAGGCGTCCTGCACGCTGACGGTTGCCGACGGCATGGTGATCAAGACCCAGGTCAGCTCGCCGGTGGCCGACAAGGCCCAGCACGGGAACATGGAGTTCCTGCTGATCAACCACCCGCTGGACTGCCCGGTCTGCGACAAGGGCGGCGAGTGCCCGCTGCAGAACCAGGCGATGACCAATGGTGGCGGTGAGTCCCGGTTCGCCGAGACGCACGGTGTGAAGCGGACCTACCCGAAGCCGATCAACATCTCGGCCGAGGTACTGCTGGACCGGGAGCGCTGCATCCTCTGCGCGCGCTGCACCCGGTTCTCCGAGCAGATCGCCGGTGACCCGTTCATCGCGCTGATCGAGCGCGGCGCGCTGCAGCAGGTCGGCATCTACGAGAAGGAGCCGTTCGAGAGCTACTTCTCCGGCAACACCATCCAGATCTGCCCGGTCGGCGCGCTGACCAGCGCGGCGTACCGGTTCCGCTCGCGGCCGTTCGACCTGGTGTCGGTGCCGTCGGTGGCCGAGCACGACTCGTCCGGTGCGGCGATCCGGGTCGACTACCGGCGCGGCAAGGTGATGCGCCGGCTGTCCGGTGACGACCCGCAGGTGAACGAGGAGTGGATCTCGGACAAGGACCGGTTCGCGTTCCAGTACGCGACCACCGGTGACCGGCTGACCTACCCGATGATCCGCGAGGACGGCGAGCTGCGGCCGGCGTCCTGGCCGGAGGCGATCTCCTTCGCGGGCGCGAAGCTGGCCGCGGCGCGTGGGAACGCGGGGGTGCTGACCGGTGGCCGGCTGACGCTCGAGGACGCGTACGCGTACTCGAAGTTCGCGCGGGTCGCACTGGGCAGCAACGACATCGACTTCCGGGCCCGGCCGCACTCCGCGGAGGAGGCGGACTTCCTCGCCGCCGCGGTCGCCGGTACCGGCCTGGGCACCACCTTCGCCGATCTGGAGAAGGCCGGCAGCGTGCTGTTCGTCGGGTTCGAGCCCGAAGAAGAGGCGCCGTCGGTGTTCCTCCGCATCCGCAAGGGTGTCCGGTCGCACGGCACCAAGGTGTTCACGCTCGCGGCGTACGGATCGCGCGGCATCGAGAAGCTGGACGGCGTGGTCGTACCGGCCTCGCCGGGCACCGAAGCCGCTGTGCTGGCCGACCTGGGCAACACCGGTGAGGCCGGGGCAGCCGCCCGGGCAGCGCTCGGTCCGGACTCGATCATCATCGTCGGCGAGCGGCTGGCGAGCGTACCGGGCGGGTACTCGACCGCGCTGCGGCTGGCGCTGGACACCGGTGCGCAACTGGCCTGGATTCCGCGCCGTGCGGGTGACCGGGCCGCGCTCGAGGCCGGCTGCCTGCCGGGCCTGCTGCCTGGTGGCCGGCTGGTCAGCGACCCGCAGGCGCGGGTCGACCTGCAGGCCGCCTGGGGCGTCGAGCACCTGCCGGCCGAGACCGGCAAGGACCTGACCGGCATCCTCGAGAACGCCGGCGGCCTCGGCGCGCTGGTGGTCGCGGGTGTCGAGATCGACGACCTGCCGGACCCGGCCGCGGCGCTGGCCGCGCTCGAGGCCGCGCCGTTCGTGGTCAGCTTCGAGGTCCGCAACTCGCAGGTGACCGAGTTCGCCGATGTCGTCTTCCCGGTGGTTCCGCCGGTGGAGAAGTCCGGCACGTTCGTGAACTGGGAGGGCCGCGAGCGGCCGTTCCCGGTGGTGCTCAAGCAGCCGGCCGCGATGCCGGACGTCCGCGCGCTGGCCGCGCTGGCGCAGGAGATGGGTACCCCGCTCGGGTTCGCCACGCCGGACGGCGCCAAGCGCGAGCTGGACGAGCTCGGCCGCTGGGACGGCGACCGCGCGCAGGAGCCGGGGTACCACCCGGCGCCGCCGCTCGGGGCGTTCGACTCGACCCGGCTGGCGACCTGGCGGATGCTGATCGACGACAGCCGCGCCTGCGACGGTGAGCCGCACCTGACCGCGACCGCGCGGACGCCGGTGGCCCGGATCTCCCGCACCACCGCGCACCGGATCGGCGTCGCCGACTCCGACGAGCTGGTGGTGAGCACCGACGCCGGGTCCGTCCGGCTGCCGGTGCTGATCACCCCGATGACCGACAACGTGGTCTGGCTGCCGACCAACTCGGCCGACTCCCACGTCCGCCGGTCGCTGCACGCAGACCATGGCTCGATCGTGACGATCGCCGGAGGGAACGCATGACCATCCCACTCGCGGTGCCGGATGCCGGGGTCGGACACGATCCTTGGTGGGTCATTCTCATCAAGGTGCTGTTCATCTTCGTCTTCCTGGTGGTACTGACGCTCTTCAACATCTGGTGGGAACGCCGGGTCGTGGCGCGGATGCAGCACCGGATCGGCCCGAACGTGCACGGCCCGGCGGGTCTGCTGCAGTCGCTGGCCGACGGCGTCAAGCTGATGCTGAAGGAAGACCTGATGCCGAAGGGCGTCGACCGGTTCGTCTTCGTACTGGCTCCGGCCATCGTCGCGATCCCGGCCTTCCTCACCTTCGCGGTGATCCCGTTCGGCCCGACCGTGAAGATCCCGTTCACCGACACGTACACCCGGCTGCAGCTCACCGACCTGCCGGTTTCGGTGCTGTACGTGATGGCGATCGCCTCGATCGGCATCTACGGCATCGTGCTCGGCGGCTGGTCCTCGAACTCGACGTACTCGCTGCTCGGTGGCCTCCGGTCCAGCGCGCAGATGATCTCGTACGAGGTCGCGATGGGCCTGGCGCTGGTGACGGTGTTCCTGTTCGCCGGCTCGATGTCCACCTCGGAGATCGTGGCCGCGCAGTCGCACCAGACCGTGCACTGGTTCGGGGCGTCGATACCGCTCCCGGGCTGGTACGCGTTCCTGCTCTTCCCGTCGTTCGTGATCTACGTGATCTCGATGATCGGCGAGACGAACCGGGCACCGTTCGACCTCCCCGAAGCCGAGGGTGAACTGGTCGCGGGCTTCCTGACCGAGTACTCCTCGATCAAGTACGCGATGTTCTTCCTGGCCGAGTACATCAACATGGCGACCGTGTCGGCGCTGGCCACCACGCTGTTCCTGGGCGGCTGGCGGGCCCCGTGGCCGATCTCGCTCTGGGACGGCGCGAACTCCGGGTACTGGCCGGTGCTGTGGTTCCTGGGCAAGATGATGTGCTTCATCTTCTTCTACATCTGGCTGCGCGGAACGCTGCCGCGGCTGCGCTACGACCAGTTCATGAAGCTCGGCTGGAAGATCCTGATCCCGGTCTCGCTGGTCTGGATCCTGCTGGTCGCCACCGTGCGCGCGGTCGGCCGGGAGACCAACTTCAGCCGGACCACGCTGCTGGTCGCGGCCGCGGTGGTGCTGGTGCTCGCGGTGATCAGCATGTTCGTCCCGCAGAAGCCGAAGCCGGAGCAGCCGACCGAGGCGGACCGCGCGAAGGACTTCGATGCGTTCGCCGGCGGCTTCCCGGTGCCACCACCGATCTCCGGTCAACAGTCCGAGCCGACATCGAAGGCAGGCAGTCGTGGCTAGTGTCAAAGAGTCCCTCTGGGATCCGGTCGCCGGGTTCGGGGTCACCTTCCGGACGATGTTCCGCAAGGTGTTCACCGAGCAGTACCCGTTCGAGAAGAAGCCGACCGCGCCACGGTTCCACGGCCGGCACCAGCTGAACCGCTGGCCGGACGGGCTGGAGAAGTGCATCGGCTGTGAGCTGTGCGCGTGGGCCTGCCCCGCGGACGCGATCTACGTCGAAGGCGCCGACAACACCGAGGGCGGCCGGTTCTCGCCGGGCGAGCGGTACGGGCGCGTGTACCAGATCAACTACCTGCGCTGCATCCTCTGCGGTCTGTGCATCGAGGCCTGCCCGACCCGGGCGCTCACCATGACCAACGAGTACGAGCTGGCCGACACCAGCCGCGAGTCCCTCATCTACGAGAAGAAGGACCTGCTGGCGCCGATGCTCCCGGGCATGCAGGAGCCGCCGCACGACATGCAGCTGGGCAAGACCGAGAAGGACTACTACCTCGGGCTCACCGGCGCCGCTGTGAAGGCCGAAGGAAGTGACACCAAATGATCGGATTGGTCACCGGGCCGCAGGTCGCCTTCTGGCTGCTCGCGCCGGTCATGATCCTGGCCGCGATCGGGATGGTGCTGGTCCGCAAGGCCGTGCACTCGGCCCTGCTGCTGGCGACCGTGATGATCTGCCTGGCGATCCAGTACGCGGCGCAGGACGCGCCGTTCCTGTTCGCGGTCCAGATCATCGTCTACACCGGCGCGATCCTGATGCTGTTCCTGTTCGTACTGATGCTGGTCGGCGTGGACGCGTCCGACTCGCTGGTGGAGACGATCCGGGGTCAGCGGCTGCTGGCCGGGATCGCGTTCCTCGGCTTCGGCATCCTGGTGGTCGCGGCCGTCGGCAGCGCTGCCTTCGGCAACCCGCTGGGGCTGGCCGACGCGCAGCCGGACGGTAACCCGAAGGCGATCGCGGCACTGCTGTTCGGCAAGTACGTCTGGGCCTTCGAGGTCACCTCGGCGCTGCTGATCACCGCGGCGATGGGTGCCATGATGCTGGCCCACCGCGAGCGGCTGACCAAGAAGCGGACGCAGCGCGACCACGCCGAGGAGCGGATTCGCAAGTACGCGGAGCAGGGCATCCACCCCGGTCCGCTGCCGACCCCCGGTGTGCTGGCCCGGCACAACGCCGTCGATACCCCGGCGCTGCTGCCGGACGGGTCGATCGCACCCACCTCGGTTTCGCGGGTGCTGCAGGCACGTGGCACCGTGTTCCCCGAAGACCGGGAGCGCGCCGACGTCGAAGAGGTGCGCGAGCTCGAACTCGGGGACGCGTACCCGTCCGAGGCTGAGAGCACCGACACCACCGGTTTCGTCGGACAGGAGGAGAAGAAGTGACCACCGAGCCGTACATCGTGCTCGCGGCGATCCTGTTCAGCATCGGGGCGCTCGGCGTGCTCGTCCGCCGGAACGCGATCGTCGTCTTCATGTGCGTCGAGCTGATGCTGAACGCGACCAACCTCGCGTTCGTCAGCTTCGCCCGCCAGCACGGCAACCTCGACGGCCAGATCGCCGCCTTCTTCGTGATGGTGGTGGCCGCGGCCGAGGTGGTCATCGGCCTGGCCATCATCATGGCCATCTTCCGCACCCGTCGCTCGGCCTCGGTCGACGACGCCAACCTGCTCAAGTACTGAGGTAGCAACCGATGAGTCATGAGCTGACCTGGCTGCTGGTCGCGGTACCGGCGGTGTCGGCGGCGATCCTGCTGCTCGGTGGCAAGGCCACCAACGCGTGGGGTCACCTGCTCGGCACCCTGGCGCCGGTGATCTCGTTCGCCCTCGGCGTGGTGCTGTTCGTCCAGATGAACGGCAAGTCCGGCGAAGAGCGGTCCGAGACGGTCCGGCTGTTCGAGTGGTTCTCGGTCGGCCACATCAAGGTCGACTTCACCCTGCTGATCGACCCGCTGTCGATCCTGTTCGTGCTGCTGATCACCGGTGTGGGTTCGCTGATCCACATCTACTCGATCGGCTACATGGAGCACGATCCGCGGCGGCGCCGGTTCTTCGGGTACCTGAACCTGTTCATCGCGTCGATGCTGCTGCTCGTGCTGGCGGCCGATTACCTGCTGGTGTTCGTCGGCTGGGAGGGCGTCGGTCTGGCCTCGTACCTGCTGATCGGGTTCTGGCAGCACAAGAACTCGGCGGCGGTCGCGGCCAAGAAGGCCTTCGTGGTGAACCGGGTCGGTGACATCGGCCTCTCGCTCGCGGTGATGAGCATGTGGGCGCTGTTCGGCTCCTCGGCCTTCGGGGTCGTGAACGCCGGCGCCGGCCAGCTCTCGCACACCTGGGCGACGCTGCTCGGCCTGATGCTGCTGCTGGCGGCCTGCGGCAAGTCCGCGCAGGTGCCGCTGCAGTCCTGGCTGCTGGACGCGATGGAAGGCCCGACCCCGGTGTCGGCGCTGATCCACGCGGCGACCATGGTCACCGCCGGTGTGTACCTGGTGGTCCGCTCGCACGCGATCTACGCGGTCACCGACGCGGCCTCCACCGCGGTGGTGATCGTCGGTACGGTCACCGCGCTGGCCGGCGCGATCATCGGTTGCGCCAAGGACGACATCAAGAAGGCGCTGGCCGGTTCGACGATGAGCCAGATCGGCTACATGATGCTCGCCGCGGGCCTCGGCCCGGCCGGGTACGTGTTCGCGATCTTCCACCTGCTCACCCACGGGTTCTTCAAGGCGAACATGTTCCTCGGCGCCGGTTCGGTCATGCACGGCATGAACGACGACGTGAACATGCGCCACTACGGTGCGCTCCGGTCGGCGATGAAGGTCACCTTCGTCACCTTCGGCTTCGGGTACCTGGCGATCCTCGGCATCCCGCCGTTCGCCGGGTTCTTCAGCAAGGACAAGATCATCGAGGCCGCGTTCGCGCACAACACCGTGATCGGTCTGTGCGCGCTGCTCGGCGCCGGCATCACCGCGTTCTACATGACCCGGGTGATGCTGATGACGTTCTTCGGCAAGAAGCGCTGGGCCGAGGACGTGCACCCGCACGAGTCGCCGAAGGTGATGACCTGGCCGCTGATCATCCTGGCGGCGCTGTCGCTGGGCGGCGGCGCGCTGTACTTCGCCGGCGACTGGATCGTGAAGTGGCTGGAGCCGATCGTCGGGCACGAGGAAGCGCACCCGCCGGTCAGCGCGCTGGTGATGACGCTGATCACCCTCGCGGTGGTTGCCGTCGGCATCGTCATCGCGGTGCTCAAGTACCGCCAGGACATCCCGCGGGAGGCGCCGGCCGGTTCGCCGGTCACCGTGCTGGCCCGGCGTGACCTGTACGGCGACGCGCTGAACGAGGCGGTCCTGATGCGCCCGGGCCAGTACCTGACCCGGACCCTGGTCTGGCTCGACAACCGGGGCGTCGACGGCCTGGTGAACGGGCTGGCCGCACTCTTCGGCGGTCTGTCCGGCCGGCTCCGCCGGTACCAGACGGGCTTCGTCCGTTCGTACGCACTCAGCATGGTCTTCGGCGCCGCATTCGTGGTCGTCGCCCTCCTCGCGGTGAGGTTGTCGTGAACATCGGTTGGCTGACCCTGTTACTGCTCCTGCCGCTCGTCGGGGCCATCGCGACGATGCTGGTGCCGAGGGCGAAGGCGCTGCTGTCCAAGCAGGTCGCGCTCGGGTTCTCGCTCGTCACGCTGGTGCTGACCGCGATCGTCGCGATCGGCTACCAGCGCAACGGCGCCGGGGACTACAACGAGACGCACACCTGGATCAAGGCCTTCGGCGCGCACTACGCGCTCGGCCTGGACGGTGTCGGTGTCGTCCTGGTGGTGCTGACCGCGCTGCTGACGCCGATCGTGCTGATCGCGTCCTGGAACGACGCCGAGCACGGCCGCTGGTCGGAGAAGTCCTTCTTCGCCTGGGTGCTGGCGCTGGAAGCACTGTCGATCGGCGTGTTCAGCGCCACCGACGTGTTCCTGTTCTACGTACTGTTCGAGGCCACGCTGATCCCGATGTACTTCCTGATCGGTGGCTTCGGCGGCCCGCAGCGTTCGTACGCCGCGGTGAAGTTCCTGCTGTACTCGCTGCTCGGCGGTCTGATCATGCTGGCGGCGGTCGTCGGCCTGTACGTGGTGTCGGCCAAGCACGGCGCCCCCTCGTACCTGCTGACCGACCTGATGAAGCTGGACATCAGCCAGAACACCGAACGGTGGCTGTTCCTCGGCTTCTTCTTCGCCTTCGCGGTGAAGGCGCCGATGGTGCCGTTCCACACCTGGCTGCCGGACGCGGCCGGTGAGGCGACGCCGGGGACGTCGGTGCTGCTGGTCGGCATCCTGGACAAGATCGGCACCTTCGGGATGATCCGGTTCTGTCTCGGCCTGTTCCCGAACGCGTCCGAGTGGGCGACCCCGGTGGTGCTCGTCCTGGCGCTGATCTCGGTGCTGTACGGCGCGCTGCTGGCGATCGGGCAGACCGACATCAAGCGGCTGATCGCGTACACCTCGATCTCGCACTTCGGCTTCATCGTGATGGGCATCTTCGCGCTGACGTCGCAGGGCCTGACCGGCTCGACGCTGTACATGTTCAACCACGGTCTCTCCACCGCCGCGCTGTTCCTGGTCGCCGGGTACTTGATCTCCCGGCGTGGGTCCGCGCGGATAGCCGACTACGGCGGAGTGGAGAAGGTCGCACCGGTGCTGGCCGGGACGTTCCTGTTCGCGGGCCTGTCCAGCCTGGCGCTGCCCGGCCTGTCGCCGTTCATCTCCGAGTTCATGGTGCTGGCCGGTACGTTCAGCCGGCACAAGGTGATCGCGGTGATCGCCGTCCTGGGTATCGTGCTGGCCGCGCTGTACATCCTGCTGATGTACCAACGCACGATGACCGGCCCGGTCCGGGACGGGATCGAGAAGCTGAAGGACCTGAACGCCCGTGAGGTGCTCGCGATCGCGCCGCTCGTGGTTCTGATCATCGGCCTGGGAATCTTCCCGAAGCCGGTGGTCGACATCATCAAACCCGCGATCGACTCGACCATGCAGCGGGTGGGCGTGACTGACAAGGCACCGCAGATCCCCGTGACGGAGGGACAGAAGTGAGCGCGATGTTGCTGCCGCTGGCAGACTTCACAGCGCCGAAGATCGAGTACAACGAGCTGGCTCCGCTGCTCGTGATCTTCGCCGCGGCGTGTGTCGGCGTACTGGTCGAGGCGTTCCTGCCGCGGCCGCTGCGGCACCTGGTGCAACTGGCGATCACCGTTGTCGCCGTGGTCGCCGCCGGCGTGCTGACCGGCATCCTGATGCATGGCAAGAAGGCACTGATCGCCGCCCAGGGCGCGATCTCGGTGGACGGCCCGGCGCTGTTCACCTGGATCATCCTGCTGGCGCTGACGCTGATCAGCGTGCTGCTGTTCGCGGAGCGGTCGGTCGACGGCGGGCTGTCCGCGTTCGCGGGCCAGGCCGCTGCCGTGCCCGGCTCCGAGGCCGAGCGGGAGGGTACGGCGGCCCGGATCGAGCACACCGAGATCTTCCCGCTGACCATGTTCGCGGTCGGCGGCATGATGCTGTTCGCGGCGTCGAACGACCTGCTGGTGCTGTTCGTCGCGCTCGAGGTCTTCTCGCTGCCGCTGTACCTGCTCTGTGGGCTGGCGCGCCGTCGCCGGCTGATCTCGCAGGAAGCCGCGATGAAGTACTTCCTGCTCGGTGCGTTCTCGTCGGCGTTCCTGCTCTTCGGCATCGCGCTGCTGTACGGGTACGCGGGCACCATGTCGCTCGGCGGCATCTCGGACGCGCTGTCCACCCAGACCAGCGGCGACGCGATCCTGCTGGCCGGTACCGGCCTGCTCGGGGTCGGCCTGCTGTTCAAGGTCGGCGCGGTTCCGTTCCACTCCTGGACCCCGGACGTGTACCAGGGCGCGCCGACGCCGGTCACCGGCTTCATGGCGGCCTGCACCAAGATCGCCGCGTTCGTCGGCCTGATGCGGGTCTTCTACGTCGCGCTCGGCGGCTCGCGCTGGGACTGGGCGCCGATGATGTGGGTCGTCGCGATCCTCACCATGGTGGTCGGTTCGATCGTCGCGATCACCCAGACCGACGTGAAGCGGATGCTGGCGTACTCGTCGATCGCGCACGCGGGCTTCCTGCTGACCGCGTTCGTCGGGCTCGCCCAGAGCGGGAACGGCGTGCACACCGGGATCACCTCGACCCAGGCGGTGCTGTTCTACCTGGTGTCGTACGGCTTCCCGACGATCGGCGCGTTCGCGGTCATCACGCTCGTCCGCGATGCCGGCGGTGAGGCGACGCACCTGTCCCGCTGGGCCGGCCTCGGCAAGAAGTCGCCGCTGCTGGCCGGGATCTTCGCGTTCTTCCTGCTGTCCTTCGCCGGCATCCCGCTGACCGCGGGCTTCACCGGCAAGTGGGCGGTCTTCAGCGCGGCCTGGACCGGTGGCGCCTGGCCGCTGGTCGTGGTCGCGGTGCTGTCCAGCGTGGTCGCCGCGTTCTTCTACGTCCGCGTGATCGTGCTGATGTTCTTCTCCGAGCTGCCGGCCGACTCGCCGGACGTGGCGCTGCCGGGTTGGCAGACCACGTCGGCGGTCGCGCTGGGTCTCGCTGCCACGGTGGTCCTCGGTCTGGTTCCCGGACCGGTGCTCGACCTGGCGGCCCGAGCTGGTGAGTTCATCCGTTGAGTCCGACTCCGCTGCCGGCCGAGAGCCTGGGCTTCGAGTTCGCCGACGCGGCGCTCGAGGCCCGGGTTCGCGCTGGGCTGGAGCGGGTCGAGCAGGCGCTGCTCGATGCGACCCAGTCCGAGGCGCCGTTCGTCACGGCGGCGGCGCAGCACGTCATGGTTGCCGGCGGCAAGCGGTTCCGGCCGCTGCTGGTGCTGCTGGCGGCTGAGTTCGGAGCTGCCGAGGTCGCCGTCGACGACGTGGTGAAGGCGGCTGTGGTGGTCGAGCTGACCCACGTCGCGACCCTGCACCACGACGACGTGATGGACGAGGCCGCGCTCCGGCGCGGTTCCGCCACCGCGAACGCGCGCTGGGACAACTCGGTCGCGATCCTGTCCGGCGACTGGCTGTTCGCGCGGGCGTCGGACCTGGTCGCCGACCTCGGACCGGAGGCGGTCCGGATTCAGGCCCGTACCTTCAGCCGTCTGGTCGAAGGCCAGATCCGGGAGACCATGGGTGTCGGCGAAGGCCAGGACCCGCTGAAGCACTACCTGTCGGTGGTCGCCGACAAGACCGGTTCGCTGATCGCGACGTCCGCGCTGTTCGGGGCCCGGTACGCCGGTGCGCCGGACGACGTCCAGGAGTCGCTGCGGGCGTTCGGCGAGGAGATCGGGGTGGCTTTCCAGCTCGCCGACGACCTGCTGGACATCGCGTCCGAGTCGGATCAGTCCGGCAAGACCCCTGGTACGGATCTGCGCGAGGGCGTACCGACGTTGCCGGTGCTGATCTTCCGCGCCCAGGCGGATCCGACGGACCCGACCGACGCACGCCTGCTGGACCTGCTCGATTCGGACCTTTCCGACGACGCCCGGCTGGCCGAGACGCTCGACCTGCTCCGCGCTCACCCCGCGTTCGGTCAGGCCGAGGACGATGTCCGTCGGCGCGCTGCCGACGCTCGCAAACTCCTCACCACGGTGCCCGAAGGGCCTGGCCGCGAGGCGCTCGAAACTCTCTGCGACCTGGTCGCCACCCGTTCCGTCTGAGTCTTCAGAACGTGTTGCGGCGGCGGGCCGCGTGTTTGCGGCCGTCGGGGTCGTAGAGGTGGCCGGCCAGCCAGGGTGCCCAGAGGGATTGCGTGCGGGTCAGCGGTTCTGGGCGGTGCCGGCGGATTCGGCCGGGAGGTCGTGGCCCTTGGCAACCATTCGCGTACCAGTTGTCCAGCTCCGCGGCGGTTTCGCGCCAGGTGGTGAAGCCGGTGATGGGATCGGCCTCGTCGGTTTTGTCGGTGCAGAGGTGTTCGGACCAGAGTTGCGATCGTAGCGAGCGGGCCAGCTCGGGGGAGTCGATGGCGCAGGTCAGTTCGCTGTCACTGGTCCAGGAGCGGCGGTTGAAGTTGTCGGAGCCGCAGGTCATCCAGGTGTCGTCGACGATGCAGACCTTCGCGTGGACGTAGATCGGTACGCCGTTCTCGTTCTCCAGGTCGTAGACCGCGACCCGATCGGAGTCCAGCAGGCGCAGCGCTTCCAGTTGGGCATGCCGCGCCGGTGGGCCGCTGACCCGGCCGTCCTGGTCCGGGTAGCGCGGTACGACCGCGATGATGCGCAGCTCCGGCGATCGCTCCAACGCTTCCCGGAGACCTTCGGCTACCAAGTTGGACCAGAGGTACTGATCTTCCAGGTAGATCAGGGACTTCGCCCGGCGGAAGGCCTTCAAGTACGCGCGCGCGATGCTGTACTCACCGTGCGGTGCGAAAGGGAAGCCGGGGTGCTTGTGCGCGTACGTCCGCAGGACCTGCACGGTGTGCGGCCCGGCCGGTGGTGGATCGGGGAAGGTCTCCGGCAGCTCGCCCGGGTGCCGGGGCATCCGGGCCAGTCGCTGGATCACCATCCGGTACGGCGTCCGCCGATCGAGCGGATGCGGATCGTCCCACCGTTCGATGAAGCACCGCAGCAGGTCGCCCACCACCGGCCCGCGGAGCTCGAGCATCACGTCGTGCCACGGCGGCCGGGAGCCGTACCGTCGATCCATCGGCGCGGTTTGTGGATCGCCCAGGTGGCGTACGTCGTCCCGGCGCCCGTGACACAGATCGATCCCGCCGACGAAGGCGAGATCGGCCGCCGGGTTTCCACGGTGCCGGATGACGAACAGCTTCTGGTGGTGCGAGGCCAGCCTTCGTACGCGTTGATCCAGCAGGACGGCACCGCCCGCTTCGTTGAGCTCGGTGCCGAAGTGCTGGTTCTCCTGCGAGTTGAAGTCGAGATGATCCGAGTGCGATCGCCACAGTAAGGCGCGGATCGTGACGCCGGATTTCGCCAGCTCGCACAGCACCTCGCCGATCGACGGGCCCCGGTCGGTCAGTACTTCGTCCGGGTCGCCGCGCCAGTCGGTGAAGTACACCTGGTCGCCTGGACGGAGGACGCGCAGCTCGTCGTACAGGCGCTGGAAGTAGGTCGCGCCGTGGACCAGCGGGCGGACCAGGTTTCCCTCGGTCCAGGCACCGTTGGCGTCGAGGCCGGTCGCCGGGTTGCCGCGCTCCTCCGGGGTCAAGAACCACTCATGCGTCACCACCACCCAGTGCCCGCCCGACGCCGACCTCATGAGTTTCAGCCGCCCCCACCTCCTCTTCTCTCCCCGTAGAGCGGTGACTTCATGAAGCTCAGTTGCTGAGGACGAGAGTTTTGGTGTTCCGGCCTGTGAAGGCTGCGACGGCGGTCAGGAGGACACCGGCGGCGCTGAGCAGGATGGCGGTGCGGAGGCCGTCGATCGGTTCGGCGCTCCGGCTCGCGATCGCGACCAGGACGGCGAGACCGACCGCGTTGCCGACCTGCTGGCCGGTTGAGGCGGTGCCGGAGCCGATGCCCTGGTGTTCGGGCGCGACGCCGGTGGACGCGGCCGCGTACATGGTGGTGAACGCGCTGCCCTGGCCGAGCCCGAGGATCAGCAAGGCCGGGACGAGGACCGCGTACGAGGCGGTGGTCGAGATGATCACCCCGAGCACCGCGACGCCGAGGCCCGCGATCACCAGGCTGGCCGCCAGCGTGACGTGCAGGCCGAAGCGGGTGGCGAGCCGGCCGCCGAGGTTGGCGCCGACGAAGATCGCGACGGTGGGTACGAGGTAGGCGAGCCCGGTTTGCAGCGCGTTGTAGCCGTGGACGTCCTGGAAGTAGACCGTCTCGAAGTACAGCAGCGGGCCGAGAGTTGCCGCGAAGAGCGTGATCACGCTGACGCCCGTCCGCAGGTTGCGGATCCGCAGCAACGCCAACGGGAGCAGGGGATCGGCCGAGCGCGACTCGATCATCACGAAGAGCGCGAGCAGTACGGCGCCGATCACGCCCGCGAGCACACTCACTGTGCTCCAGCCGGTCGCCGGGCCCTGGACGAGGGCGAAGACGATTGCGGTGATGCCCGCGGTTGCCGAAAGTGCGCCCGGTACGTCGAATCGACGGCCGTGGTGGGCGGAACCATCGGCCGGGAGGAGCAGTACGGCGGCGATGACTCCGATCGCGGCGAGGGGGACGTTGACGAAGAAGATCGCGGGCCAGCCGAACGCTTGGGTGAGGACGCCGCCGAGCAGTGAGCCGAGCGCCATCCCGCTACCGCCGGCGGCGCCCCAGATCGAGAAGGCGCGGTTGCGTTCGCGGCCTTCCTCGAAGAGGGTGCCGATCAGGGAGAGCGTTGCCGGCGCGAGTACCGCGCCGCCGAAGCCCTGGACCGCGCGGGAGCCGATCAGCAGGCCGGGGTCGGTGGCCAAGCCGCCGGCCAGCGAGGAGGCGCCGTAGAGCAGCAGGCCGGCGGTGAACATGCGGCGGCGGCCGAGCAGGTCGGACATCCGGCCCCCGAGGAGCAGGAAGCCGCCGAACACCACCGCGTACCCGCTCACCACCCATTGCAGATTGTGCGGCGCGAAGCCGAGCTCGCGGCCGATGTCCGGGACGGCGACGAAGACGATCGTGTAGTCGATCGCGATGATCAGCTGCGCGAACGCGAGCAGCGCCAGGATCATCGGTTTATTGAGGATATTGGACATCCAGAATCAACTCCAGAAAAGGGGAAAGGGGAGCGCGCGGGCCCGCGTGGAGTGGGGAAGGTTGCTAGGCCTTCAGGTTGGTGAAGTGGTTTCGGACCCGGTCGGGGGCTTCGGGGGTGTGGCTGACCACTCGGGCGGCGATGTCGGCGATGGACTGGGCGGCCAGTTCTTGCCGGTAGGCGAGCTCGGCGGAGCGCATGGCCTGGGAGATCAGGCAGGACCGGGTGTAGTCGACCGAGGGGTCGGCGTGCGGGCCGGCCTTCAGGATCTGCGTGCAGCGGAAGGCCTCGTCCGGCCCGTCGATGGCGACCACGATGTCGAGCAGGCTGATGTTCTTCGGGTCGCGGGCGAGCTGGAAGCCGCCTTTGGGTCCGGAGACCGAGGTGAGGATGCCGGCCCGGGTCAGCGCCTGGAGCTGCTTGTTCAGGTACGCCGTCGGCAGGTCGTAGAAGGCGGCGAGGCGCTTGGCCGTGATCGCCGCGCCGGTCGTCCAGCTGAGGTTCACGCAGCTGTGCATGGCCCACTCGACGCCCTCGTTCATCTTCATAACCTGGATGTTAGATGTCCTGAATAGATTGGGTCAAGAGGGTGCGTACCGGACGAGGGCGAACGGCTAGACCGCGGAGGCGGTGACCGCGGCGCGCTCGAGGGCGAGCGTACGGCGGCGGGTGTGCATGCTGTCGAAGGTGAACAGCGCCAGCGCGACCCACACCAGGCCGAAGCCGGCCCAGCGCATCGACGTCATCTGCTCGTGGAAGATCACCAGTCCGCAGATGAACTGCATGATCGGCGCGATGTAGTTCAGCAGCCCGAGTGTGGTCAGCGAGACCCGGGTCGCGGCCGCGCCGAACATCAGCAGCGGCAAGTCGGAGGCCAAGCGGTCTTAGGAACACAACTCACAAGACCAACTCCTTGGCTCACAGAACGACATGGCTACGATCCGACTTCCGAGAACGGCGATCGCGACCAGTGCGAGCGGCGCGACCGTACCCGACTCGATCGCCATGCCCTCGATCGCACCGGCGCCGGCCTTCTTCTTCGCCAGCCCGTAGAACCCGAACGAGAAGGTCAGCGCGATCGCGACCCACGGCGGCTTCCCGTTCTCGATCGCGAGCCCGAGGACAGCCACGAACGCGATCCCGAGCGCGGTCCACTGCATCGGGCGGAGCCGTTCCTTCAGGACGAAGACGCCGAGCAGGACCGTGAACAGCGGGGTGATGAAGTACCCGAGGGAGGTCTCCACGACATGGCCGTGGCCGACGGCCCAGATGTACGTACCCCAGTTCACCGAAATCAGGAACGCCGCCGCGATCAACGGCCACCGCCGGCGCGGCTCGGCGAGCAGGGCCTTCACCTGGCCGAACTTCCGCAGTGCGACGACCAGGACGACGATCGTGACCAGCGACCAGACGATCCGGTGCGCCAGGATCTCGACCGCACCGGACTGGTCGAGCAGCTTCCAGTAGAGCGGAAAGAGCCCCCAGATCAGGTACGCACTGAATCCGAAGAGAAACCCCCGACGCTGTTCTGGCACCGGGTCAGCGTAATCCCCACCGACAGTTGCATCCAACTCGTTTGCTCATGACGTGAGACGCCGAGACGTTGGGCGGCGGTGTGGGCGGGGCGGGGCTGCTGCGGGGTTGGGGTGATGGGGTTGGATGGGAGGGTGACGAGGAGGCGCGTGTGGGTGTGAGGACCGGGCTGGTTTCGGTGACGTTTCGGCAGTTGCCGGTGGACCAGGTGGTGGAGGTGGCGGCCAAGTCGGGGCTTTCGGCGATCGAGTGGGGCGGGGACATCCACGTTCCGCTCGGCAACCTGGTGAACGCCAAGCGGGTCCGGAACCTGACCGAAGTGCATGGCTTGCAGGTCGCGGCGTACGGGTCGTACTTGCGGGCCGGGAGTGTCGACCGGGAGGAGATGCGCTCCGCGGTCGCCACCGCCGAGGCGCTCGGGGCGCCGCGGATTCGGGTCTGGGCCGGCAACGTCGGCACCGCCGAGGCCGGGGTCGGCGACCGGATGGCGGTCACCCGCGGGCTTGGTGAACTCGCCGACATGGCCGCCGGTGCGGGGATCGAGATCGCGATGGAGTTCCACCGGAACACGCTCACCGACGAGGTCGACTCCACGATCACGCTGCTGCTGGACGTCGGCGCCCCGAACCTCAAGACGTACTGGCAGCCCCCGGTCGACCTGGACGACACCGAGTGCCTCCAGCAACTGGAAGCACTGATGCCGTGGCTGAGCACTGTCCACGTCTTCTCCTGGTGGCCCTCCAACAACCGCCTGCCGCTGGCCGCCCGCGAGTCCCTCTGGCGCCCCGTCCTGGACCGCCTCACCGCCGAACCCCGCGAAATCAACGCCCTCCTCGAGTTCGTCGCCGACGACTCCCCCGAACAACTCACCAAAGACGCCGCGGACCTGCACAGCTGGGTGTAGGACAGAGGAGCTTTTTCCGGCATCTACGGGGTGAAACGCTCCTGTATCGGGTGCGAAACGCTCCTGCTTTGCGGAGTGCTAGACCAGTTGGCTGAGGGTGTGGATGGTGAGGCCGACGAGGGCGCCGACGACGGTGCCGTTGATGCGGATGAACTGGAGATCGCGGCCGACGTGGAGTTCGATCCGGGCGGCGGCTTCGCGGCCGTCCCAGCGTTCGATCGTGTCGGAGATGACCGAGACGATCTCGGTGCCGTACGTGCGGACGACGTACCCGACCGCCTCGGCGGCGCGGTCGTCGACCTTCGTACGCATCGTCTCGTCGTCCTGCAGGCGCCGGCCCAGGTCCTGCAGGGTCTTGATCGCGCGCAGCCGGAGCGCGCTTGTCGGTTCGTTGATCGCGTCGATCAGTGCCGTCCGCATCGCGTCCCAGACCGCGGTCAGGCTGTTGCCCATGTCCGGGTGGGTCAGCATCCGGGCCTTCCAGGCCTCGAAACGTTCCATCGTCTCCGGGTCGTGCTGCAGGTCGTCGGCCAGTTGCGCGAGCAGCCGGTCGACCGCCCGGCGGGCCGGATGGGCCTGGTTGTCGCGTACGTCGGCCAGCCAGGCGAGTGCTTCGCGGTGGATGCGATCCACGACGAGCCGGTCGACCCACTGTGGTGACCAGCGGGGTGCGCGGGGGCCGATCACGTCCGCGAGCAGTTCCCGGTTGTTCGCCAGCCAGTCGTACGCCTCGACCATCAGCAGGTCGAATAGGGCGTGATGCGCGCCGTCCTCGACCACGGACTGGACGAAGTGCCCGGCGATCGGGCTCAACGGCTCCTTCACGAACCGGGGCAGCAGCGAGCCGCGCACGAACGCGGCCACGTCGTCGTCACCGAGCTTGGGCAGCGCGGCACCGACCGTCCGCGCGCCTTCGGCCACGATCCGTTCCGCGTGGTTGCCGTCGGCAAGCCAAACGCCGGCGCGGCGGCTGACCTGGGCGGTACGCATCTTCTCCGCCACCACCTCCTCGGACAGGAAGTTCTCGGTGACGAACTGTTCGAGGCTCTCCGCGAGGCTGTCCTTGCGGGTCGGCACGATCGCGGTGTGCGGGATCGGCAGGCCGAGCGGCCGCCGGAACAGCGCGGTGACCGCGAACCAGTCGGCCAGCGCACCCACCATCGCCGCCTCGGACGCCGCGTTCAGGTACGCCCAGCCGCCGGTCCGGTGCAAGGTCGCCACGTAGATGATCGCGGCGAGCACCAGCAGGGTCAGTGCCACCGACCGCATCCGCCGCAGCCCACGCCGCCGTACCAGGTCGGCCGCGCCCAACGTCAAGGTCGCCATACCCCGATCTAACCAACACCCTGGTCAGAAGACCCTCAGGCAGGTACCTGAGTCGTCCCCCGTCGTTCCATCAGGCCGGAGATCAGCGCCAGGATCAAGCCGGCCGCGGCGAGGGCGGCGCCGAGGCGGCTGGGCCATTCGTAGCCGTAGCCGGCGGCCAGGACGACGCTGCCGAGCCAGGCGCCGAGGGCGTTGGCGATGTTCAGCGTGGAGTGGTTCAGCGAGGCGGCCAGCGACTGGCCTTCGTGGGCGACGTCCATCAGCCGGGTCTGCAGCGCGGGCACCAGGATGCTCGCCGAGCAGCCCATCGCGAACACGGCGACCAGCGCACCGGGCCGGGTCTGCGCAAGCCAGCCGAAAGTACCGAGTACGACGGCTACCGCGATCAGCCCGCCGTACATGCTGCCCATCAGCGACCGGTCGGCGAGGCGGCCGCCGACGACGGTGCCGACGGTCATGCCGATGCCGTACACCGCGAGCACGATCGTCACCGCGGACTCGGAGAAACCGGCCAGTTCCGTCATCGTCGGGGTGATGAACGAGTACGTCGCGAACATCCCGCCGAAGCCGACCATCCCGACCAGCAACGCCATCCACACCTGCGGCCGGCGGAGCGCGCTCAGCTCACTGCGGACGTTCACCTCGCTGCCGACCGGCTGCGGCGGCACCCACAACCAGACCGCGACCAGCGTCAGCAACCCGAGGACACCGACCGCCAGGAACGGCAGTTGCCAGCCGAACCGCTGCCCGAGCAAGGTCGTCAGCGGTACGCCGACAATGTTCGCGACCGGAAGCCCGAGCATCGACATCGCGATCGCCCGCGCCCGCCGGCCGGGCGGCACCATCGAGGCGCCGACGACCGCGCCGATCCCGAAGAACGCTCCGTGCGGTACGCCGGACAGGAACCGCGCGGCCATCAGGAACTCGTAGCTGGAGGCAACCGCGGACAGTACGTTGCCGGCCACGAACACCGCCATCAGGCCGAGCAGCAACCGCTTCCGCCCGGTCCGCGCGCCGAGCGCCGCGATCACCGGCGCGCCGACGACCACCCCCAGCGCGTACGCCGAGACCACATGCCCCGCGGCCGGGATCGAGATGTGCACGCCGTCGGCGATCTGCGGCAGCAGGCCCATCGTGACGAACTCGGTGGTACCGATCGCGAATCCACCGGTGGTCAGGGCGAACAGCGCCAGGCCGACGTGCCGCGCGGTGGCGCGATTGTCAGGCGTCACCGAACTTTTCACACCTGATTGTCGCACCGATCAGCAGCCCGATCGCGAGCAGGGCGAAGACCGCGTTCCCGATCAGATCGACGGTCCGCGAGGCGCCGAACACCGGGCTTTCTCCGAAGGCGTGCCAGGCGTACGTGAGCAGCGCGCCACCGGCCGCTGCCAGCGTGTGCAGTCGCGTCCAATTGCTCCGCCGGGACAGGTTGACGAGCGCGACGGCCGCGAGGAGCTCGATCGTCAGCGTGAGGGCGGCGCAAAGCCAGCCGTTCGACACCTGATCGTTGACGAGCATCCAGGCGCTGGTGACCACGAGCGCGGCGGCGCCGATCAGCCAGGGCGTGGGCACGTTTCCGGCAGTGTGCCGCGGCAGTCGGCGGCCGACCAGGACGGCCAGCGCGATCAGTACGAGGACCGCGATCGCGACGCCGAGGTCCTGGCCGATCGATGCGCGGAACGGGTCTTTCGTGTAGCCGAAGGCGGTGGTTGCGACCACACCGATCGTGAAGAGCACGCCGTACACGCTGAGTCCCACTTTGCCGAGCCAGGGTTCGCGGGGGCGCCGGGACAGCGATTCCATCACCACGATCGGGACGGTGATGCTCCACAGCGTGTGCAGGCCGAGGACCATCACCGTCCACGGTGCGCCCATGCCGAGGAACGAGATGTGGCCCGGGTCGAGCAGGCGCAGGTGCGCGTAGTTCGGGTTGAACAGCGACTGGGTGGTGATGCCTTCCTCGATCACGCCGTACGCCAGCGCGAGGACGAAGATGCTCGGGTAGCCCCAGCCGCGGCGGCGGGCGAGCTCGCGGATCAGCACCGCGCCGCCGCCGTACAGCGGCGCCAGCGTGATCAGCGCGAACAGTGCGGAGATCGGGATGTTTCCGAGCAGGAACTCCGCGACCAGTGGGGACAGGAAGAACAGGCCGAGAGCCGGCAGTGCGCGTCGTACGCCGCTGCGTGGGGGAGCGGTCACCACGTTCGTGTTCGTCATGGCTTCACTGTCCGGTCCGGAGCCCGCCCAGGCCGGTGCGATCCGTCCGGATCGTTGCCTGACGGACGTCCGGGCTCAGGGATGACCGATGTCATGGATCCGGGTCGGGTCAGGGTCGATTCGCCTATACAGCGTATAGGGAATGCGTATTTAATGGTTCGCATGAGCGAGGTGACGACAAAAGAACGGATCACCGCCGCGGCCACCTACCTGCTGACCGAACACGGCGCGGCCGGCGTCTCGATGCGCAAGGTGGCGGCCGCGGTGGGGATCACGCCGATGGCGATCTACCAGTACTTCCCGGACCGCGAGGCGCTGCTGAACGCGGTCGCGGACGCGGCGTTCGCCGAACTGGTCCGCCGCTGGGAGTCGGCGGACCGGCCGGCCGCGGCGGATGCACGGCTGCGGGAGATGCTGGTCGACCACGTCGACTTCGCGCTCGCCCAGCCGCGGCTGTACGACTACATGTTCACCGCGCGGCGCGACCAGGCCCGGAAGTTCCCGGCGGACTTCGAGGCCCGCAAGTCACCGACCTTCAACCTGGTCGCGGACGCGGTCAGCGCCGGAATCGACCAGCACCTCTTCCGCGGCGACCAGGACATCTGGGAAACCAGCCTGATCTTCGCCGCGCTCCTGCACGGCCTGATCCAGCTCCACCACGGCGACCGCATCGGGATGCCGGAAGCAGATTTCCGGGCTCTCTGCCTGCGCCTGGGCGAAAGGACGATCGATGAACTCCGTGTCTGAACAGGCGTCCTTTGTGGGCAAGCCGCTCTCCAAGTGGTGGGCGGTGCCGGCGGCCCTCGCCACCGGAGCCTTGCTGTACTTCGGCTCCGGCCTGCACACCCTCCCGGCGCTCACCTGGTGGGCCGCCGTCCCGGTGTTCTTCGTCGCTCCACGGTTACGAGCGCGCGCCGCCGCGCTGACCGCCTTCGTCGGCTGGCTCCTCGGCCTCACGAATCTCGTTCCCTACTTGCTGAACGACCTCGAACTGCCCCCGATCGCACTGTCGTTCCTGCTCTTGCTCGCCGGCGTCTTCACCGTCACCGTGCTGTTCTTCAGGGCATTGGTCGTCCGGGGTCATCCGGTGATCGCGGCCGTGGCGGCTCCGGCCTTGTGGGCGGTGCTCGACTACGTACTCACGAGCTTCTCGCCGCACGGAGCGTTCACGAGTCTCGCGTACACCCAGGTGGCAGTTGCCCCGGTCAACCAAATCGTGTCGTTTACGGGCATGTGGGGGTTGAGTTTCCTGCTGATGTTCCCGGCCGCCGTGTTCGCGACCCGGAGGATCAAGCTGGTCGGCGTACTCGCGGTGGTTGCCGTTGGCACCTGTCTGTACGGCGTGGTGCGGCTGAACGGCACCCCGCCTGCGCAACCGGTGAAGCTCGCGATCCTGTCCGCGGAGGGCGCCGACGATGCCGGCTGGCCGAACGCCGGCGGCCCGGCGATCCTCGACCGGTACAAACCGATGATCGCCTCCGCTGCCCAGTCTGGCGCAAAGATCGTGCTGCTGCCGGAGAAGACGATCGATGTACAAACCACCGAGCTGGCGAAGCTGTCCCAGCAGTTCCAGACGCTTGCTACGAGCAACAAGATCGAGTTGGTTGTCGGGTTGACCGTACTCGGCGATGGCGATCACAACCGGGCGTTGATCTTCCACCCGGACGGGGCGGCACCGACCTCGTACGACAAACATCATCTGATTCCGGGCATGGAGCCGTACACGCCGGGCGAGCGGTTGGCCACGTACCAGGGCTGGGGGTTGATGATCTGCAAGGACCTGGACTTCCCGCCGCTGGCGCGGCAGTACGGTCAGCTCGGTACGTCGCTGTGGCTCGTACCGGCGCTGGACTTCGTGGACGACGGCTGGTTGCACAGCCGGATGGCGATGCTGCGTGGGATCGAGAACGGTGTCCCGATGGCCCGTGACGGCAGCAAGGGGCGGCTCGTACTGGCCGACGCGAACGGGCGGGTCGTTGCGGAAACGGATGCGCCGGCGGACGGTCCGGCCGTACTGATCGGCGAGCTCCGGCCGGGGATCGACAAGACGCTGTACACGGCGTGGGGTGACTGGTTCGCCTGGTTGTGCGGGGTGATCGTCTTGGCCGGACTCGTGTGGTTGAGGTCGCGGGGTGGGCGTGGGAGCATCCGGCATGGCCAACTTCGGGGACTACCAGTTGCAGATCTACCTGCAGGGCATGCTGCAGGGGACGACGCCGGAGATCACCACCGACCTGGCCCGGCTGGAGTCGCAGGCGGCCGGGAAACTGTCGGCGGAGGCGATGGGCTACATCGTGCCGAGCGCGGGCAGCGGGGCGACGGCCCGGGCTAACCAGGCGGCGTTCGAGCGGTGGCGGCTGGTGCCTCGGATGCTGCGCGGCAGTACTGAACGTGATCTGTCCTGCACGATCCTTGGTACGGCGATGCCCGCGCCGGTCCTGGTTGCTCCGATCGGGGTGCAGACCCTTGCGCACCCGGACGGTGAACTCGCGACGGCGCGGGCGGCGGATGCGCTTGGGCTGACGTACACGCACTCGACTCAGGCGAGTCATGCGATCGAGGAGATCGAGGCGCGGAACAAGTGGTTCCAGCTGTACTACCCGACCGATCGTGACGTCTGCCTGAGCTTCCTGCAGCGCGCGAAGGCGGCCGGGTACGCGGTCCTCGTCGTCACGCTCGACACCGGGACGATCGGCTGGCGGCCGGCTGACCTGGACCGCGGGTTCCTGCCGTTCCTGAAGGGGGAGGGGCTGGCGAACTACTTCACCGATCCCGCCTTCCAGTCGAAGCTGGCCAAGCCGATCGCCGAGGACCCGGGCGCGGCAGTGATGCAGTGGGCGCAAATGTTTCCCCACGTCGGTCTGCACTGGGACGACCTGTCGTTCCTGCGCGACAACTGGGACGGCCCCATCGTGCTGAAGGGCATCCTGCACGTCGAGGACGCGAAACTCGCCGCGGAGCACGGTGTCGACGGCATCATCGTCTCCAACCACGGCGGCCGCCAGGTAGACGGCGCAATCGCCGCCCTGGACGCGCTACCACCCATCGCGGACGCCGTCGGCGAACAACTGACAGTCCTCTTCGACTCCGGCGTACGCACCGGCGCCGACGCCGCCAAGGCGCTGGCCCTAGGCGCCAAAGCCATCCTCCTGGGCCGCCCCCTCCTCTACGGCCTGGCCCTAGCCGGCCAACCCGGAGTAGAACACGTCCTCCGCTGCTTCCTCGCCGACCTAGACCTAACCCTCGCCCTAACCAGCCACACCAACCACCGACAACTAACCCGAGACTCGGTGACTCGGGCGTGAAGGCGGTACTTGTCAGGTGAGCTGACGCATGTGGGGCAGCGGCGGTGCCGGTTGCGGGGGTACGGGCGGCTGGGGGGAGCTTGGTGGGGTTGGTTTAGAAGTCGCGGCCGTCGTTTGCTTTGGGGCCGCCCATGACCTCGCCGAGTTTCTTGTTGCCGTTGAAGATCCAGAAGAGTACGAAGTACATGAGGAAACCGCCGAGCAGGCCGATCGAGTACCAGGCGAACAGGGTTGGGCTCTTGAACAGGCCGGTGACTGCCCCGCCGCCCACGGCCGCGATGACGGCGGAGATGTCGGTCAGCGCGGCGCGGTCGCTGCGGCGGATGAGGGTGCGGTACGTGACCCAGCCGACGACCACTCCGAAACACAGGGCGCCCAGCTCCGTAACCCTCATGGTGATTCCCTTCTTCGGGACACTAGGACCGCTCAAGCATCAGATCCATCGAGCAGAACGGCGTGTACACCAGTCCGGCGAGGTTGCCCTTCCGGAGCAGGTCGATCCGGGTCCGGTACAGCGCCGTACCGGCCGTCGCACCGTCCGACCCGATGAAGTGCCGGTAGAACTTCAGCGCGACCTCGCCCGCGACCCGCTGCGACACCGAGATCTCGGTACCGATCACCCCCGCCGCATGCAGCCCGGCGAACGCGTCAACGAAACTCACCACATCCGACGGCTGCAGCGAAGCCGTCTCACACCCGTTGATGAACACGAGCGGCGCGGTCTCGCTCCAGTGACTCGTACCCCAACTGCCCGCCTCGTGCCACGCCCCGAGCGACCCGGGCGCGATCCGCGTGTCCTCCCCGATCTCCAGGTACGGCGTGATGACGTCGGCCTGCTTCTCGGTACGCCCATGGCAGTAGAAGTACGCCAGCGGCAACCGCGGGTCCGCCAAGGCAGCCTCCAGCGCGGCCTTGTCATCGCACGGCACCAACTCGAACTGCCCCGCGAAGCACGCCTCCAGGTCGGTGAAGTGCGTCGCCGTCAACGCCGCGTTCAGCGCCAGGCTGCGCGCCGCTGCGGCCTGCGCCGGCTCGACCACCTTGATACTCGTCCGCAGGATGCCGGTCCGCACCGACGGCGGCTGCTCGATCAGATGCCGGAAACCCCAGAACCCGTACGGGCAGATCACGTTCAACCCGTGCGACGCCTCCGCCGGGCACCGGACCGGATAGTCCCGCAGCTCCACTTGCCGCTTGTCCCAGTCCTTGAGGATCGGGCAGAGCGTACCGTCCTCCTCCGGATCCCGCGGGATGTCATAGATCAGCGCCCACGGAAACACCGTGTACGTGGCCCGCGTGATCTGGATCTTCGCCCGCTCGGCCAGCTGCTCGCGCAAGTACGAACGATCGTCGACGTCCGGTACGACGGCCTGCCACAACTGCGCTCCGCTCAACGCCATCCGGCGCAGATCCATGATGAACCCGGCGGTCGGCTTCCGGTTCTCGTCGTCGTACTGCGACTGCTTGCCCGAGGCCCCTAACGTGATCTCGGTCAGCCGTTTCCGGATCGCGGTCAGTACGGTCGTCGCCTGCTGATCCGACACCGTGACAGCGATCGCCCGCTCACCGTTGTTGACGACGATCTTGTGCGTCCCGCTCGGCCCGTCGTTGGTGAGGATGTTGAGATTCCGGTACGGCAACTCCGGCGACCGCCCGACGTCATCGGTGAGCGCGTAATCCACCATCCCCTTGATGTGTCCGGTACGCCGCCCGCGCCGCTCGATGTCGAAGTCGATCCGCGCCGACTGCACCGCGTTGTTCCGGTGGTACAGCGTGACCCGAAGTGCCGCCGCGCCGAGACTCGCCCCGGTACGGAACGGGACGTACACGTACCGGCTCGCACCGGTCAGCGGAAGCCGCAGCTCGTACGGGCCGGGATCGACCGTGACGTCACTGCTGCTCACGACGACATCGAACTGGTAGCCGTCGTCGTCATCCGGCTCGTCCAGTTGGAGCGGTACCGGGTTGATGATGACCGAGTCCTCGACCAGCGGGCCGACGTCGATGCGTACCTGGTACACGCCATCGGGCCGCAGCGGAGCGGTCGTACTGAGCAGCTGCCGCTCGGAATCGGTCAGCGCCACGTTCAGCACCCGGGGCGCCCAACTGAGGAACGCCCACGAGGCCGGCCGGAGCCCGGCGAGCGACAGCCTGACCAACGACTGCGCAAGGAACGCGGTGCCGCGCTCGTCGCCACTCTCGTCCGGCGACAACCGCACCTGCGCGGAAGTCCCGAGGTACTGATGATCTGTGATCGCCTCAACCGCTGTCCGGCGACTGATCGCGCTGAGGTCGAGGGTCATTCCGTCGCCGAAGGCAACAGTCGCGGGAATGTCGTAGAACCGCTTGTAATAGAGGTCGATCACCCGCTGCGTGTCCTCCACGGCGGGGATCGCCAGGCTCATCCCGTAGTCGGACACGTCGACCGCAAGGTCCCCGAGTATCGAGTCCGTGGCCTGATTCCCTTGGGCCGACAGCAGCAGGATCGAGGGGAGCGGTGGCAACACTTCCAGCTCGTTGTCGTCGAGATACAGCTCCTCCAGCGGCAGCCCGGCGAGTACGTCGAGTGCCGCCGACGTGAGGTGGTTCCCGGACAGATCCAAGCGCCGCAACGCAGGCAGTTGCGCAAACGCCGCGGGCAGCGTCTCGAGCTCGTTGCCGCTCAAATCGAGTGCCGTCAGGGTCGGCGGACCAGGCGCCCCAGTGAGCTCCGCCAGCCGGTTGTCGGCCGCGTCCAGAATCAGCAGCCCTGGTACTTCAGCGAGCGGGGTGAGATCGCGAAGGCCGTTGCTGGAGACATCGATCCGCCGCAGCTCGTGGCAGCGCGCGATCGCCGCCGGAATCTCCGACAACCGATTGTCGGAGACGTCGAGCAGACGCAGCGCGGCCGCCTGCCCGATGGTCTCGGGCAACTCGGTCAGCCGGTTCCCGGCCAGCACCAGGCGCTGCAGCCGGGTCGCGTCGGACAGCCAGGCCGGCGGCAGCTCGGTCAGCCGGTTGTCGCTCAGATCGAGACTGGTGAGCAGCTCAAGCGACGGCACCCGATCCGGCAGCGAGCGCAGACCCATCCGGCGCAGCGACAGGTGCCCGGACTGTTGCCAGTCCTGGGCCGCCATCGCCGCCGACGCCCGGATCCGATCGGCAAGCCGGTCCGCGGCGTCGTTCATGGGTGTACGTCGTACGGCTCCATACCGCTCCCCCTGCCGTGACTCCCCTCAGGAATTCCACGATAGGGCTTTGCCGCCGCAAGCAACAGAGCGAATGTTACCCCAACGTCACACAGCGTGAGTCAGTCCACTGTCCAGGTGTCGGAGCCGGTGACCAGGGCCTGCAGATCGCCGGTGCCCTGGGCTTCCTGGGCGGTCGTGATCTGCTGCCGGACCAGGTCGTCGTATGCCGGGCGCTCGACGCTGCGGAAGACGCCGATCGGAGCCCGGTGCAGGACGCCGCCGTCGGTCAGCCGGGACAGCGCGAACGCGTACGCCGGGTCTTCGGTGTGCGCGTCGTGGACGACGAGATCGGCCTCGCCGCCGGGCAGGTCCGCGACCTCACGGACCGCCAGCGACGCGAAACCGTCCCGGACCACGCCGAGCCGGCCGTCGGTGCCGAACCGGATCGGTTCACCGTGGACGAGCGGGATGATCGCGTCGTCCCGGGTCTCCGGGTCCTTGAACGCCTCGAACGCGTTGTCGTTGAAGATCGGGCAGTTCTGGTAGATCTCCACGAACGACGTACCCCGGTGCTCGGCCGCGGCGCGCAGCACCGACGTCAGGTGCTTGCGGTCCGAGTCGACCGTCCGGGCCACGAACGTCGCCTCCGCGCCGAGCGCCAGCGAGACCGGGTTGAACGGGTTGTCCACCGAGCCCATCGGCGTCGACTTCGTCACCTTGCCCGGCTCGGACGTCGGCGAGTACTGGCCTTTGGTCAGGCCGTAGATCCGGTTGTTGAAGAGCAGGATCTTCAGGTTCACGTTCCGGCGCAGGGTGTGGATCAGGTGGTTGCCGCCGATCGACAGCGCGTCGCCGTCGCCGGTCACCACCCAGACGCTCAGGTCCGGCCGGGACACCGCCAGGCCGGTCGCGATCGCCGGCGCGCGGCCGTGGATCGAGTGCATGCCGTACGTGGACAGGTAGTACGGGAAGCGGGACGAGCAGCCGATCCCGGAGATCATCGCCACGTTCTCGCGCTTGATGCCGAGCTCGGGCAGGAAGCCCTGGAAGGCGGCGAGGACCGCGTAGTCACCGCAGCCGGGGCACCAGCGGACCTCCTGGTCCGACACGTACTCCTTGCGGTTCTGCGGTTCGGTCGCGGCCGGGACGCCCTTCAGGCCCCCGGGCAGGCTCGGCATGCCGAGCTCTACGGTGCTCATCGTGCTCCCTCCGTGTTCAGGTGGCCGTTCTGGTCGGCCAGTGCCTCACCGTGCGCGAGCGCGGCCGCGGCCGACCCGAGCTGGCGGGCGTCGTCGTCGATCCCGGCGGTCTCCTCGACCAGGTTGCCGATCACCTCGGCCAGCTCCGCGGCGCCCAGCGGCATCCCGCGAACCTGCGCGTACGAGACGACGTCGACCAGGTACTTCGACCGCAGCAGCATCGCCAGCTGACCCAGGTTCATCTCCGGGACCAGGACCTTGTCGTACGACTTCAGCACGTCACCGAGGTTCGACGGGAACGGGTTGAGGTGCCGAAGATGGGCCTGCGCGACCTTCCCACCGACCTTGCGGACGCGGCGGACGCCGGCGCCGATCGGTCCGTACGTCGAACCCCAGCCGAGCACGAGCACCTTCGCCGTACCGTCCGGGTCGTCGACCTCGAGCGGCGGGATGCTGCGGGCGACCGCGTCGACCTTCGCCTGCCGGGTCCGGATCATCAGGTCGTGGTTGGCCGGGTCGTACGAGATGTTGCCGGTCTTGTCCTCCTTCTCCAGACCACCGATCCGGTGGTCCAGCCCGGCCGCGCCCGGGATCGCCCAGGCGCGGGCCAGGGTCTCCGGGTCACGCAGGTACGGGAGGTACTTCGGGGCGCCCTTGTCGTCGGTCGCGTTCGGCTCGACGGTGAAGTTCGGGTCGATGGTCGGCAGGTCCTCGATCACCGGGATCTGCCACGGCTCCGAACCGTTCGCCAGGTAGCCGTCGGACAGCACGATCACCGGCGTCCGGTAGGTGACCGCGATCCGGGCCGCCTCGATCGCGATCGCGAAACAGTCCGCGGGGGACTGGGCCGCGAGCACCGGCAGCGGCGCCTCGCCGTTGCGGCCGAACATCACCTGCAGCAGGTCGGCCTGCTCGGTCTTGGTCGGCATCCCGGTCGACGGGCCGGCGCGCTGGATGTCGCAGACCACCAGCGGCAGCTCGAGCATCACGCCGAGGCCGATCGTCTCCGACTTCAGGCTGATCCCGGGGCCGGACGACGTGGTGACGCCGAGCGCCCCGCCGAAGGACGCGCCCAGGGCGGCGCCGACACCGGCGATCTCGTCCTCGGCCTGGATCGTGGTCACGTTGAACCGCTTGAGCTTGGACAGCTCGTGCAGCACATCCGAGGCGGGGGTGATCGGGTACGCGCCCAGGACCAAGGGCAGTCCGGCTCGCTGGGCGCCCGCCACCAGGCCGTACGCCAGCGCGAGGTTGCCGGAGATGTTCCGGTACGTGCCGGTGGCCATGCTGGCCGGCTTCACCTCGTACCGGACCGAGAACTCTTCGGCGGTCTCGCCGAAGTTGTAGCCGGCCCGGAAGGCGGCGATGTTCGCGTCCCGGATGTCCGGCTTCGAGGCGAACTTGGTCTGCAGGAACGTGATCGTCGACTCGACCGGCCGCTGGAACAGCCAGGACACCAGGCCGAGCGCGTACATGTTCTTCGCCCGGGACGCGTCCTTGCGGGACAGCCCGAACTCCTTCACCGACTCCACGGTCATGCCGGTGAGGTTCAGCGGCACGACGTGGTACGCCTCCAGCTCGCCGGTCTCCAGCGGATTCTCGTCGTAGCCGATCCGCTTCAGGTTCCGGGCGGTGAAGTCCGCGGTGTCGATGATCAGCGTCCGGCCGCGCGGGACGTCCTTCAGGTTCGCCTTCAGCGCCGCCGGGTTCATCGCGATCAGCACATCGGGCGCATCACCCGGCGTGAGGATGTCGTGATCGGCGAAGTGCAACTGGAAGGACGAGACTCCCGGCAGGGTTCCGGCTGGTGCCCGGATCTCGGCTGGGAAGTTGGGCAGGGTCGACAGATCATTGCCGAACGATGCCGTTTCCGCGGTGAACCTGTCCCCCGTGAGCTGCATCCCGTCACCGGAGTCACCGGCGAAGCGGATCACCACGCGGTCGAGCTGCTTGACCTCGATGGTCACTGTTCTGTTCATCTCCAAGTCGAAGCTTGGGCCGGCCGGCACCTCGTGAGCGAAGGCCGATCCCCCCGTCTGGGCGATAACTCAATATTAGTTGGCCCTTGGCACGGAACCATCCGGAAGCCCCGGTGGTCCACAGCCTGGGACGGAGTGCTACAAGCCGGACGCATCGGGTACGGCGGAAAATCCTCCAGTATCACAGTGCGCAAACGCATCCTTGCTATCCGCAGCCGGAACCGGCAGGGTGTCGTCATCAAGCTGTGATACTCGCTGTGGTCGGGAGATTTTTGATGCGCCGTGTGCGTTTGCTGGTCGGGCTGCTGACGTTGCTGGGAGCGGGCTGCGCAGTCCCGGCGGCGGCCGCGGCCGCGGATGGCCCGGGGCCCGCGCTCGCGCCGGTGTCGGAGACGGCTCCGGCCCGGGTGGCGACGATCAAGAGCATCCGGACGACGGATTCGGCCAAGGGCGTGATCACCGTCGTCGGCACCCTCACGCCGGCGCCCGCGGCCGGGACCAGGGTTCCGTTGCACCAGTGGCTTCCGGCGCAGAAGCGCTGGCAGGAGATCGCCCACGGGTACACGGCCGGCACCAGCGTGACGATCACGACGGTTCAGCCCGGGTCGGTTCGCTCGTACCGGATCGCGGTCGGGGCGCAGGCGCAGTACGCGGCCGCGATCTCGCCGGTGATCAGCTTCAAGCACTATGTGTGGCGCGGGTTCTTCAAGAAGGGTCTCGTTGCGGCCGGTGGGGTGGGGCAGCCGCAGCTCAACGTCGTACCGCCGAAGGAGGGTCCGCGCCGTGCCGAGGCGGATCTGCTGGCGAACAAGGGCGGGTACGTGTGGGGTGACGTCGACACGACCGGTTGCCGGTATTCGCGGAACTGGCTGGGCAACATCACCGACGGTACGGTCCGGGTCTCGCTGCACAACGGGACCAAGGCGCTGACGTCGCTCCGGATGAAGCAGGAAACCGAAGACTGGATCAACCAGGACATCACCGGCGTAACGCGCCTCCGGCTGCAGGTCGCGGACATCCAGTCGGGGTACGGGCCGTACGTCTCGATCGACTCCTTGTTGCTCTGCACCAATTAGACTGCTGACCGTGTCGGACAGCTATGGGGTCGTCGCCGCGGTGGTCGCGCTCGGCCTGGTGGGGCTGCTCGGCGCGTTCGCGCTGAACCGGGCGCTGACGGTCACCTATCCGACCGAGGGCAAGCTCAAGACGTACGAGTCGGGCGTCGACCCGGTCGGCGAGGGGTGGGCGCAGGTCCACATCCGGTACTACCTGTTCGCGTACTTGTACGTGATCTTCGCGGTCGACGCGATCTACCTGTTCCCGTGGGCCACCATCTACGCGGCGCTCGGTGTGTCCACGCTGATCGAGATGTTCGTCTTCCTCGCCTTCGTCACGGTCGGCCTGCTGTACGCGTACCGCAAGGGCGTCCTGCGCTGGACCTAGGGCTGGACATGCCGGCTCGGCGCGGCGGTCGTGGCGGTCGGAGCGATGCTGGCAGGCGGCGGCCACGAAAGCTGGGCCTACCCTGCGACACGATGTAGGGAGTGCTCCAGGGCGGCGGCGATGGCCCAGTCCTGACAGCCGACCCCTACCGACTTGAAGACTGTGCGGCCGCTAGGGGTCGGTGGGGTGGTCAGGGCTTCGCCCAGCTCGACCAGGGCGGTGGTGGTGAGGGTTCCGGAGGTGACTGCGTCGATGATCTCGCCGGACTCTTCCATCGCCGCCTCCCGCTGGTCGACCAGGACCGTGGTCGCATCGGCCAGCAGGTCGCGGGGGAGTTCGCGCATGGTCGGACGGAACGCGCCGATCGCGTTCACGTGGACGTGCTCGGGCAGCGCATCGACCGAGAACAACGGCGTCGCCGACGACGTAGCGCAGCAGATGATCTGAGCATCAGCGACGGCCGCATCGACCTCCGTACCGGCCGTGAACCGCACTTCGGGGAACTCCGCCCGCAACTCCTGGGCCAGTCTCTCGGCGCGCTCGGCCGAGCGCCCAGCCAGCACCACGTCAGCGATCGGGCGTGCGGCGACCACCGCCCGTACTTGATCCGGCGCCTGTGCCCCGGTCCCGATCACGGTCAACCGCTCCGCATCGGCCGCCGCGAGCAGATCGGTGGCGACACCAACCACCGCCCCGGTCCGCAGTGTCGTGATCGAGCTGCCTTCGGCGACCAACTGCGTGCCGTTCCCGGTCCACACCACGGTGGCGCGGATCGCCGGCACCTGGTCCAGCGCGATCCCGATCGTCTTCACGACCGCGGTCCCGGTCGGCGCGTGGTACGCCGACATCACCAGCACCTTGCCGTCGCCGAACACCTGGCGCGGCGGCAGTACGAAGCTCCCGTCCGCCAGCTCGCGGAACGCTTCCCGCACGGCGCGGACGGCCGTACGCATCGGAACCGCACGCCGGACATCCCGCGCCGAGAGCACCTTCACCCCGCCGAGCATATTCTGGTGCTTCGACCTTGAGAGGGGCTGCATGGACCTGCATCGGGACGCGCTGGTTGCGGACGGGCACAACGACCTGCTGATGCTGGTGGCGCGGCGGCCGAAGGAGGTCTGGCCGGCGTACTTCCGCGAGCGCTGGCTGCCACAGCTGCGGACCGGCGGGATCGACGTCCAGGTGCTGCCGGTGTTCATCGACGCCGAGTTCCGGCCCGAGGGCGCGTTGCGCGAGACGCTCCGGATGATCGAGGCCGCGCACCGGATCGCCGAGGCGAACGCGGACCAGGTGATGCTGTGTACGGAGCCCGGCGACATCGCGGCGGCGACCGAAGCGGACCGGATCGCGCTGGTGCTCGCGCTGGAGGGCTGCCCGCAGATCGACACCGACCTCGAACTGCTCCAGACCCTGCAGCGACTCGGCGTCCGGATGGTGTCGTTCACGCACTTCGGCCGGAGCGCGCTCGGCGACGGTTCCGGCGAGGACGCGGCCGGCAGCCGGCTCACCCACGCCGGGGTCGAGGCGGTCGGCCTGCTCGAGGAGCTCGGCGTGCTGATCGACGTCTCCCACGTCGGCCGGGCCGGCACCGAACACATCCTGGAGCTGGCCACCAAACCGGTGGTCGCGTCCCACTCCAGCGCGTACGCGCTCCGCGAGCACCATCGGAACCTGACCGATGACCAGTTGCGCGCGATCGCCGCGACCGGCGGCGTGGTCTGCGTGAACTTCTTCGCCGGATTCCTCACCAGCGACGAGAAGCCGACTGTCGACCACCTCGCCGACCACGTCCTGCACGTGATCGACATCGCAGGCGAGGATCACGTCGGTTTCGGCAGTGACTTCGTCGCGGAGGTGTTCGGCGAGAAGATCCCGGCCTGCGACCGGCCGGTGGTCATCCAGGGCCTGGACGCCGAGTTGTACGTCCCCGGCCTGGAAGGTCCGGCCGGGATGCCGCTGGTCACCGGCGCCCTGCTCCGCCGAGGGGTGCCGGAGGCGACGATCCGCAAGGTCATCGGCGAGAACCTGATCCGTGTGCTTTCCCACCCCCTGGAGTGACTACGTGCAGAGCTGGCTGGATGACAACCTCGCGGAACTGATCACCAAGCACGGCGTCCCCGCCGCCTCGGTCGCGGTGCTGGCCGGCGGCGAGGTGAGTACGGCGGCGGCCGGCGTCCTGAACCTGAACACCGGCGTCGAGGCGACCGTCGACGCGGTGTTCCAGATCGGCTCGATCACCAAGCTCTGGACCACCACGCTGATCATGCAGCTGGTCGCCGAGGGGAAGGTCGAGCTCGACCGGCCGGTGCGCGCGTACCTGCCGGAGTTCAAGCTCGCCGACGAGACCGCGGCCGCGGGGATCACGGTCCGGCAGTTGCTGACGCACACCAGCGGGTTCTCCGGCGATGCCTTCACGTCGACCTCGCGGGGCGACGACGCGGTCGAGTTGTTCGTACGCGACGTGCTGCCCGGCCTTGCGCAGGAGGTTCCGCCGGGCGCGGGCTTCTCGTACAACAACTCCGGCTTCGTGGTGCTCGGGCGGATCGCGGAGGTGTTGCGCGGGAAGCCGTTCCATGAACTGATCCGGGAGCACATCGGCGAACCGCTCGAGCTGAAGCAGCTGGCGACGATCCCGGACGAGGCGTTGCTGTACCGGACCGCGCTCGGCCACATCGCGCCCAAGCCGGACGAACCGCTCCAGGCCGCGCCGATCTGGAGCCTCGTGCACGGGATGGCGCCGGCCGGGTCGTTGCTGGCGATGAGCGCGCGCGACTTGCTCTCGTTCGGCCGCGCGTACCTGGACGCGACGCTGCTCGATCGGGCGGCGGTGGATCAGCTCTGGGAACCGCAGGTCGACGTACCGCTGATGGACGGCTTCCCGCAGCACTGGGGCCTCGGCTGGATGATCTTCGACGTCGAGGGCGGCCGGATGTACGGGCACGACGGCGGCACGGTCGGCCAGTCGGCGTTCTTCCGGCTGGTGCCGGAGAAGGACGTCGCCGTCGTACTGCTGACCAACGGCGGCAGCACGGCCGCTTTGTACGACGAACTGGTCGGCGAGATCCTCCGCGAAACCGCGGGGGTCGTACTCCCGAAGCGGTCGGTGCCACCGACGGAACCGGTCGAGATCTCGCCGGAGCTGGTGACCGGGGCGTACACGGACGTACTGACGCGGGCCACGATCAGCGTCGAAGACGGCGACTTCTGGGTCGTCGACGAGGCGGTCAGCGAGGGAGCCCGCCTGATGCTGCCGGAGCCACGCCGGACCAGGCTGGTCGTGCTGGACGACTCCCGGCTGATCGCCGCCGAGCCGGAGCGCGGTGCGTACGAGGTGCTGGCCTTCCGGGAGCCGCGGGACCGACGCGCGACGTATTTGTTCCGGGGTGGCCGACTCACGCCTCGCAGTCACTGAGTGTAGTCAGAGTCGCCGGGCCCAGGCTTGTTGCCTCGTCACCTTTTGTGATTGCGGTGGGCAACAAATGTGAGATTGAATCACTTCTCCTCACGGATTGCGTGCAAGCGATCGCCAACCGCTCAGTTCGGAGCTATGGTGATTACTCGGGGGAACGGGGCGAGTACGTGGTGGTGAGGCTATGTCTTGGCAACTCTGGGTGGCGATCGCAGTGCTGGCGGCGGGGGTGATCCTGCTGGCCGTGGCGCGGATGCGGCATGCCCGCAAGGTCTTCGACGACCTCACCGATCTGGACCGTGCCGGGTCGTCCCGAACGCCGGATCCGGCTGCTGATCCGGCCGACGAGCTGGCCCGCGCCCGGGCCCGGCAGTTCCGCGCCGAGCCCTACCGCCACCACGGCCACGGCTGAACCTCGCTCCACCAGAGCGGCCGGGCCCAGCTCGGCGCGGGCTCGATGTACTCGTTGCCGTCGTCAGTCGAGGAGGCCGTCGCGGCGGGCCACGGCGGCGGCTTCGGTCCGGGAGCGGACACCGAGCTTGCCGAGGATGTTCGACACGTGCACGCTGACCGTCTTCTCGCTGATGTACAGCTCCCGGGCGAGCTGTCGGTTCGTCCGCCCTTCCGCGAGCAACCGGAGCACCTCACCCTCGCGTGACGTCAGCGCACTCGCACTGCCGGTTTCCACCCCACCGGCCTCCTCCAGCAGCGGCTTCGCGCGCAACTCCCGCCCGACCTCCGCCGCCAGCGCGGTCTGCTCGTTCGCCTCGGCGACCCGTCCCGCCGCCCGCAGCGCGGCGGACAACCGGACCCGCGACCACGCCTGCTCGAACACATACCCGTACCCGAACGCGTCAGTGGTCCGCTGCCAGGCAGCAACATGCTCCTCGGGCGTCGGCGCGTCCACCCCGGCCAGCCACCGCAGCCGATCCCACTCCGACTCCAGCCGGGCCAGCCAGGCGAGCCCTTCGACGCCCATCAACCGACCGGGCGGCAGCCCCTTCTCGGCGGTCGTCTGGCCGAGCGCGACCAGCTCCGCGCCGCGTTTGACCAGGTCAGCGGCAGCCGACGGCTCACCGACGGCGCGGTGGCAGAGCAGCTGCAGACCGAGTGTCGAGAACCGGATGCGCGCCAGAAACCACTCGGTTTGGAACACGTCCGCGCACATCGCCGACACGTCCGCGATCAGCTTCTCCGCTTCGGCCGGCTGATCGAGCTGCCGGTACGCGTCCACGGCCGGCTGCAGCCCGATGATCGGCAGCATGATGTCCAGATCCCACCACTTGCGGGACATCACGAACTCTTCGGCGACCTTGGTGTCGCCACGCCCGCTGCGGACCGAGAAATCGACGCTGCGCAGTGCGGCCGCGGCCGCCCCGGGCGTCATCGAGTCGATCCGGGCCGTCGTGGCCGCGTCGTCCCACTCGCCGAGCATGAACTGGGTCAGCGCGAGCATCCGCCGGGCGTCGAACCCGTACGCGGCCCATTGCCGTCCCAGCTCACGGGCGCGTTTGGTCGCGAACGTCAGCGCGGCCTTCGCGTTCAGCAGGTCGCCCTGCTCGTAATGCGTCGACCCGAGCAGGAACCGGCTCCGCACCTCGGCGGCCGGATCGCCGGTGAGCTGGGCCCGGACCGCGGCCTCCTCGAGCTGCTTCGCGGCCGTCTCCGGGTCACCGGCCCGGCGGCGCAGCTGCGCGAGGGTGATGCCGGCGTCGCTGGCGGCCGACTCCTGACCCGCCTCGCGGGCGATCTCGAGCGCCTTGTGCGCCCAGCGCTCCGCCTCCATCGGCCGGCCGAGCGCGTCGGACACCCGGGCGTACAGCGAGGCGACCTGCGCTTTGAACACGCTGGCCGGCTCGTCGTTGACCAGCTTCAACGCCTGCGAAACGGCCTCGTTGGACTCCTGGTCCTGGTCGATCACCAGCGCGATGTCGGCCAGCGGCAGCAGCAACTGCGCCCGCTCCAGCTTCGGCGCGTCCGGCGGCAGGTCCGCGATCGCCTTGCGGAGGATCTTGACCGCGCGCAGGTGCTGCGAGGACAGCGTCGCGGCGGTCGCGGTCTGGACAATCAGCCAGGTCTTGTCGATCGAGTTGTCGGGGGCTCGGTTGGGGAAGAGCTCCAGCGCCAGCTCGTAGTGCTTCAGGCCCTCCTGCGGAGCGGCGACCGAGATGGCCTCCTCACCCGCTCGCACCCGGGCCTCGAACGCGACCGGCAGATTGTGCGACCGGGTGGCGTGGCCGGCCAGCTCGGCCGCCGTCCCGTTCACGGTCTCGTCGTGCAGCGCCTGGACGTACGCCGCGTGCAGCCGAACGCGCTCACCGGGCAGCAGATCGTCGTAGACCGCCTCGGCGAGGAGCGCGTGCCGGAAGTAGTACCGGTCGCTGGTGGGTACGTCGATGATGTGGGCGTCGATCAGCTCGCGCAGCGCCTCGTCCAGCTCACGGTCCGGCAGGCCGGCCACGGCGGTCATCACGGTGTGCGGCACGCGCCGCCCGGCGACCGCGATCACCCGCGCGACCTGGCGGGCGTCGTCGGACAGCGGGTCGAGGCGGACCAGCAACAGATCGGCCAGATCGGGCGGCACGGCGTCGCCGTCGCCCATCGACGCGGCGGCCGCCAGCTCCTCGGTGAAGAACGCGTTGCCGCCGGCCCGCTCCAGAATCCGCCGCTCCTCGGCCGCGGGCAGCGGCTCGGTGAGCAGCGAGTGCAGGAGCGTCCGCGCCTCGTCGGCGTCCAGCGGGAGCAGGTTGACGCGGCGGACCCGCGGGTTGCGCGACCACTCGGCGATCGGGCGGCGGAGCGGGTGCCGGCGGTGCAGGTCGTCGCTGCGGTACGAGACCACCAGCGCCAGCCGCTGCGAGGTCAGCCGGGTGATCAGGAAACCGATCAGGTCCCGGGTCGAGTCGTCGGCCCAGTGGGCGTCCTCGATGATCACGATGATCGGCTCGCTGGTGGACAGCGCGGTGAACGCGCCGAGCACGGCGTCGAAGAGCGCGGCCCGGTCCAGCTGGCCCTCCTGCGGCGCCGGCTGGGCGCTGAGCAGGCGGTGCGCCGGCAGCAGCCGGCCGATGGCCGGGAAGTTCGTCAGGACGCTGTCGACGAGGTCCGGGCGGTCACCGGCCAGCCGGCCGAAGATCTCCGAGAACGGCTGGTACGGCAGGCCGGCGTCGCCGAAGTCGGTACAGTGCCCGACCAGCACGCCGAAACCGCGCTCGTGCGCGCCGGTCGCCACCTCGTCCAGCAGCCGGGTCTTGCCGACGCCGGCGTCGCCGGACAGCAGCACGGCACCGGCACGGCGCGTCTTGGCGTCGTCCACGGTGCTGAGCAGGGCGGCCATCTCGCTCGAGCGGCCGACGAGAGGTGTCGAAGTCCAGGGCACGTCGTCCATCTTCGCCCCTGGCGCCGACACAAATCGACGGCATCCCGTTCTGTGGGTTTTCCCAGCCGCAGAAAAAGCAGAATCGCCGTCCCTGATCGCGAGTTTCGGATCAGGAACGGCGGTTCGGGTGCTCATGCGGCCCTGGTGGGTCGGACCGGGCGGCGGGCGTGCCGCGGCTCCGGCGGGGCGGTCTGGGCGGCGCTCGCCGGCTGTGCTGCCGGGGCTGCCTGGGCTGCTTGGGCGGCGCGCTTGCGGGGCCGGAAGGCGCGGGTGGCGCGCTCCTGCCGGTACGCCACCTCAGCCCTGATCAGGTCCTGGCTCAGTGGAGTGATGAACATGGTTGAACCTCCCTTCAGGCTTTCCGGGCGAACAGGTGGGTGAGGCTCCGGCGGCCACGGCTGGTGCGGTGGTGCCGGAAGTCACGGCTGAGGCGCTCCCTGCGGTAGTCGACCTCTGCCTTGACCGATGCGTTGGTGAACATGTGTTCCTCCGTTGATTGCTGCCGGCTCCCTGCCGACACCGGTAAATCTGCTCGTCTGAGGTAGGGCCGCACATCGGAAGTCCTCCCTATCCGCGCGAGCCGGTCGCACTTAGGCGCCTCAGGCGGTGCCTTAGGAGCGCTCTGGAGGCTGGAAATGACGGCGGCGCGGTCGGCTCCAGGGGAGCCGGCCGCGCC
Organism: Kribbella hippodromi; assembly: GCF_039531045.1. Taxonomy (NCBI): domain Bacteria; kingdom Bacillati; phylum Actinomycetota; class Actinomycetes; order Propionibacteriales; family Kribbellaceae; genus Kribbella; species Kribbella hippodromi. The sequence goes on from NZ_BAAAPH010000023.1 coordinate 105,184, forward strand.
GGGTGGAAAGGGGTTGCTGGGGGCGGTGACCGAGCGGTCACATCGCGGGCCGGGCCCGCAGTTCGGGCGCGCAGGGCCGTGGCGGCTCCGGCTTACGCCTGCGCTGGAACCAGAACGGCCGCAGAAACTCGCGCCGGATCCGGTCCTGGCGGTACCGGGTCTCCGCACGTACCGCCTCAGGCGAGTAAACGAACATGATCTCCTCCGACCTACTGCTGTCGATGAGGAAACAGTCCGCCCCTGAGTCCCCCCACCACATCCGCACATATCCCTATGCCCAGGGCAACAACCCCCTTAGGCAGTCGGGCTACTGGGAGGTGCGGTAGGAGAGGGTCAGCTCGTAGTGGTTGGGGTCCAGGAGGTCGTCGGCGTGTTCGGCGAAGGTGTTGGTGGCGGTCCAGCTGGTGCGGAGGGTGTGCAGGAACCAGGTGCCGGCGGGGCGGTCGAGGTGATGGCACTCGGTGTCGGTGAGCGGGCGGCCGCGGAGGCGCTGGTCGCAGTGGTCCAAGTACAGGCCGGCGCGGTTCAGGGTCGTACTGATCGAGTTGTCGTCGAGGCCGCGTTCGGGCAGGTCGCGGAAGGCGGCGATGGCGGGGATCCGGCTGCGTTCGAAGGAGATCGGCGCACCGTCCGTGAGCTCCCGGACGCGTTCGATCACCACGAACTCGGAGACACTGAGACCCAGCTGATCGGCCAGTACCGGATCGTTCTCCAGTTCGATCCGTACGGTCCGCATCAGTGTCTCCACGCCCTGTTCCGACAGCGCGTGCGTCCAGCCGAGGCGTCCGTCCAGCGGCCGACCGTCGAAGCGTACGTACGAGCCCTTGCCGATCATCGTGGTGATCAATTCGTCGGCGGCCAGTACGGCGAGTGCGGCGCGGACCGTGTTCCGGCTGACCGCGAACCGCTTCGCCAGCTCGACCTCACCGGGCAGTTGCGCGCCGCGGCGTACGACGCCCGACTTGATCTCCCGCGCGAGTACCCGGGCAACCCGCTCGTGTTTGAGCGCGATCATGCGTTCTCCTGCCGGCGTACGGAGGTCCTTCCGCCGAACCATTGCGCCCCGAAGCCGATCACCAGCGCGGCAAGTACGCCCAGGTTCGCGTACGCCCAGGCGCCGTCCTTGCCGCCGAGGCCGAACGCGCCGAGCAGGTAGCCCTGCCATTGCAGCCAGGACGCCAGCGTGTTCGTGACCAGGCCCCAGCCGATGCCGGTGGCAACGACCATTGTGATCACGGGCAGTGCGCGAATATCTCCGTACCGGCCGCGGGAGTCGTAGAGATCGTCCTCGGCGTAGTCGCGCCGCCGGGACGCGATGTCGGCGAGCATGATCCCGCACCAGGCCGCGATCGGTACGCCGAGCGTGATCAGGAACCCCTGGAACTGTGCCAGGAATTCGCCGCCGTAGAACACGACGTAGATCGTCCCGCCGATCATCACGACGCCGTCGATCAGCGCGGCGACGTACCGCGGCGCCGGCAGCCCGAGCGACAGCAGGGCGAGGCCCGACGAGTAGATGTCCAGCACCGCGCCACCGACCAGGCCGAGCACCGCGACGATCACGAACGGCACCAGGAACCAGGTCGGCAAGGCCGCCGCGAGCGCACCGATCGGGTCCGCGCTGATCGCCTTGCTCAGCTCCTCCGAAGATCCTGCCAGCAACAGACCGAAGATCAGCAGTACGACCGGCGCGACCGAACCGCCGAAGGTGGTCCAGCCGACCACGCCGCGACTCGACGCCTGCCGCGGGAGGTACCGCGAATAGTCGGCCGCCGCGTTCACCCAGCCGAGTCCGAAGCCGGTCATCAGGAACACCAGCGCACCGATCATCGCCTGCGCCGATCCGCTCGGCAGCGCGGAGACCGTACTCCAGTGGATCCGGTCCGCGACCAGGGCGATGTAGACGACCGTGAGTACACCGGTGACCACGGTGATCACGGTCTGGGCGCGCATGATCAGGTCGAACCCGAGTACGCCGCAGATCACCGTGAGGGCGCCGACCACGACCAGCGCGATCACCTTCGTCAGCGTGCCGCCGCCCCAGCCGAGCCGTTCGAACACGGTCGCGGTGGCGAGGGTCGCGAGGATGGTCAGCACGGTCTCCCAACCGACCGTGAGCAGCCAGGACACCAGCGAGGGCAGTTTGTTGCCGCGGACGCCGAACGCCGCGCGGCTGAGCACCATCGTCGGCGCGGAACCGCGTTTGCCGGCCAGCGCGATCAGGCCGCAGAGCAGGAACGAGAACACCACCCCGATCAGCCCGGCGATCACCGCCTGCCAGAACGAGATCCCGAACCCGAGCGCGAACGCGCCGTAGCTGAGCCCGAGCACCGAGACATTGGCCCCGAACCACGGCCAGAACAACTGGGCGGGACGGCCTTTGCGGTCCGCGTCGGCGATCACGTTCAGCCCGTTGCTCTCCACCGCGAGCGCCCGGGACTGCTGCTGGTCGAGCTGATCCGTCATGCCTGCTCCTGAACCTGTTCAGTCCTGTTCAAATCACGGTAGACCCGCGAGGTTCGGCGGGCAACGGACCTGATGCGACGCGGGCGAAGGACCTGGGGCACTAGGCTGGTCTCATGGCTGAGACCGAGCTGGGGATGCCGACCGTGCGGCCGGCCGTGGGCGCGCTCGCGCGGCTCGCGCCGGAACCGGTCCGGTACCTGCTGAACTGGGGGCGGAAGTACTCGCTCTGGGTGTTCAACTTCGGCCTCGCCTGCTGCGCGATCGAGTTCATCGCCGCGTCGATGGGCCGGCACGACTTCATCCGGCTCGGCGTCATCCCGTTCGCGCCCGGTCCGCGGCAGGCCGATCTGATGGTCGTGTCCGGCACCGTCACCGACAAGATGGCGCCGGCGATCAAACGGCTGTACGACCAGATGCCGGAGCCGAAGTACGTGATCTCGTTCGGCTCCTGCTCGAACTCCGGCGGCCCGTACTGGGACTCGTACTGCGTGACGAAGGGTGTCGACCAGATCATCCCGGTCGACGTGTACGTACCCGGCTGCCCGCCCCGGCCGGAGGCGCTGCTGCAGGGGATCCTGAAACTGCAGGAGAAGATCGCGGGCGAGAACGTGATCTCCCGGTATGACGAGCCGTCGGCGGGCGCGCTGACCCGGGATCTCGTCCAGCCGGGCGATGTCGTGCAGCCGGGCGGTTCGCGCCGTGATGGCGTGGTGGGGTCTTGAGTGCTGATGCGGTGGCGGCGCTGGAGAGTGCCGGGATCGCCGCGACCTCGGTGGACAGCTTCGGCTTGACCGCTGTCGACGTGGCGCCGGAGTCGTGGGTGGCGGCGCATGAGGTGCTGCGGGACGCGGTCGGGCTGACGTTCTTCGACTTCCTGAGTGCGTCCGACGAGCTCACCGACGGGTTTCGGGTGGTGACTCACCTGGCCGACTTCTGGGGCGGTACGCATGTCGACCACCTGCTCGTCCGGACCCTCGTACCGCGCGACCAGCCGGTGCTCGCGACGCTGATCGACGTGTACGCCGGCGCGAACTGGCACGAGCGCGAGACGTACGAGATGTTCGGGATCAGCTTCGACGGGCATCCCAATCTGATCCCGCTGCTGCTGCCGGACGAGTTCGAAGGGCATCCGCTGCGCAAGGAGTTCGTACTTGCGTCCCGGGTCGCCAAGCCGTGGCCCGGCGCGAAGGAGCCTGGCGAGTCGGATCACGCCCCCGCCGGCGCCCCGAGCCGCCGCCGCACCCTGCCCGCCGGCGTCCCCGACGCGGAAACCTGGGGCCCCCGCCCACCCGGCTCGCCGGACCCCGACCCGCTCGCCCCTGCCCAAGCCGCCGCCACTCCAGCCCGCCCACGCCGCGCAGGTGGCGAACGCCGCACCCGCCAACAGTCCCAGCAGCCCAACCCGGCCGCTCCACCGCCGAGCGGCCAAGAGCCGCCCAACCCGGCGACTCCACCGGCTGACGGCGAGACGCCGGGCGAACCATCGTGATTCCTGGGGCGGAGGAGCTGGCGTGGTACACCCTCGACCGGCAGCACCCGCTCACTCGGGTGTGGGCCGACGACGGGCCGCGGCTCGCGGTGCTGGCCGAGGAGCATGCGGCGCTGGACATTCTGCTGGCCGAGGACCTCGAGATCGCCGCCCAGCGCGCCGCCCGCCTCGCCCCGGGCAAACCGGCCGAATCCATGCTCAACAAATGGGTTGCCGTCAGCAACGATCTCTCGGTGATGTTCGGCCTGCGGTTCGAGAACATGAACCTGGACAAGCCGTTCGTCGACGCGACCCCGATGACCCGTTCGCCGGAACCACGTGATCTCCCCGCGCTGGCAGCCGCCGCGCAAGAGCATTACGGCGTACACAACCCGCTGTACGTCCGGCTGTGGAGTGCGGCGCCGGGCATCGACGGGACCGTACCCGATCGGCGTTTCTACGCGGCGCCGATCAGTGCGCTGCAGCCACGCGACGTACCGCCCGGGCTCGAGCTCCGTCCGGCGAAGACGGTCGACCACTACGACGAGGCCCGCGAGGCGTACGCGGCGGTCGACGCCGATCACCCGCACCACGCCGAAGAGGCCACGCTGCAGAGCCTGGAGGACCTGCAGGAGTCCGCCGACGACGGCCTGCTGTTCGACGTCACGGTCAACGGCGAGTGGGCCGGCTACTCCGCCGCGATGATCAACCCCGCCGATGCGCTAGGCCTGCCCGCGTACGTAGTCGGCGAACTCATCCTCGCCAAACAACACCGAGGCCACGGCTACGGCCGCCACCTGAGCGCCCTCCTCGCCCAGTCCCTCCCCGACCCCACCAAGATCCTCATCGGCACCATCCACGCCGCCAACCACGGCGCCCGCACCGCCGCCCTCAACTCCGGCCGCCAAGACGTAGGCGGCTGGGTCCAACTCCCGCTCAGTCAGGCCTGAGCAAGCCGCTCCGTCGGCTGACCGGTGAGTTCGGCGATCAACTCGAAGTCCTTGTCCAGATGAAGAAGAACAAGGCCAGTCTGCTCAGCGGTCGCGGCGATCAGCAGATCCGGCACCGAAGGCGCCCGATGCTGACCAGCCGAGGCGAGCTGCGACTGCACGACGACAGCTCGGCGCTCAGTCGCAGGGGTCACGTTCTCCACCGGCATCGCTGCGACGGGTGGTTGCTGCAGCAGCGAGCGATGTTCATCTGCAGATCTGGCAGAGAATCCGACCTCAAGCAGGGTCATGGTCGTGATGTGGACGAGTCCACGGGTGATACGGTTCGCCCAGTCCGCTGCATCGGGAGCGGTGCCAAGACGTACCAGTGCTGACTTGTCGATCAACCAGCGCCGGTTGTCGAGACTTGGGGTCATGACCAGGCCTGCCGCATGACCTCTGGGTCCTCCAGGTCACGAGCCAGCTCCGAGAACCGCTGGAGATCGTCGAGAGTGACGGCAACCTCGGAACGCCCGGCTTCTTGGCTGAGTTGCCGGCGCAGATACTCACTTCTGGACAACCCCTGGCTGGCTGCCCGCTGGTCGAGCACGGCGATCACATCGTCGGGTACGTCGCGAATGAGAACGTCGCTCACGGCGTCCACCTCCTCCTCGAGAACCAACGATATCGAATGATATCGAATGAGTGGTGAGCAAGGTGGTTGCTTTCGTCTACTGGAAGTCGGTGGCGTGTTCTTGGGCCCATTGGGCGAAGGTCAGGGCGGGGCGGCCGGTTAGGCGGGGGACTGTGGGGGTTACTGGTTCGGGGTTGTCGACGAGGGAGGACCAGTAGGTGACGGCGCTTTCGGCCATGGTGGGGTCGGCGCCTTGGGCGAGCATGGATTCGCGGGCTTCGGCGTCGGAGAGGGCTTGTACGCGGATGGGCTTGCCGATGGTGCGGGCGATGGTTTGGATTTGTTCGGTTTGGGTGAGGACCTCGGGGCCGGTCAGGTCGTACGTCTGGCCGATGTGGTGATCGTCGAGCAGGGTGAGTACGGCTACCGCCGCGATGTCGCGTTCGTGGATGAGGGATCGGCCGGCTTCCGGTGACGGGACCCGGACGACGTCGCCGGTACGGATCTCGTCCGCCCACGACTGGGCGTTCACCGCGAAACCACCCGGCCGGACGTACGTCGCGTCCTTGCCCGCGTCGCGCAGCAACTGTTCGATCTCACCCCAGACCCCGCCGGACGACGCGTTCAGCGACGACAGGTGGACGACCCGCCGCGGCAGCTCGCCGACGATGGCCTCCGCGCCGGCCGAGCTGAACGACGGCCAGAGCAGGAACGCGGCGTCGGCACCGTCCGACGCGCGGCGTACGGCGGCCGGGTCGTAGATGTCGCCCTTGACGAGCTCGACCTCAGCGGGAAGATCGGCCTGCTCCGGCGTACGGACAAGTGCGCGAACGGTCACCTCGGCGGCAAGCAGCCCGGCGACGACGTGCCGCCCGACCCGCCCGGTGGCACCGGTGACAAGAATCGTAGTCATGACCCCACCCTGAGACCTGAACGCTGGTTGAGGTCAAGTCAGACCCACTAGGGTTACCAACATGCTGGAGTTCGTGGTGCGGGTGGTGGGCGTGCTGGCTGCCTTCCTGGTGGCGCCCCTGGTGGTCGGGCAGGCCGAGCACAAGGTGATGGCGCACATGCAGTCACGGCTCGGCCCGATGTACGCGGGCGCGTTTCACGGCTGGGCGCAACTCGTCGCGGACGGGGTGAAGTTCGTCCAGAAGGAGAGCGTCACGCCGGCCGCCGCGGACAAGCGTGTCTTCGAGTGGGCGCCGATCGTCGCGATCCTGCCCTACCTGGCGGCCCTCGCCGCGATCCCGCTCGCGCCCGGCCTGGTCGGCGCCGACCTCGACTCCGGACTGTTCTTCGTCCTCGCGGTGATGAGCATCGGCGTCCTCGGCTCGCTGATGGCGGGCTGGGGGAGCGGCAACAAGTACAGCCTGCTCGGCGGACTCCGGGTCGCGGCGCAGTTGATGAGCTACGAGCTGCCGTTCGTACTCTCCGCCGCGAGCGTCGCGGTCGCGGCCGGCACGCTCAGCCTGACCGGGATCGCGCACGCGTGGAACCCATGGTGGCTGCTCTGGCAGCTGCCCGGCATGGTGGTGTTCTTCATCGCCGGTCTTGCCGAGTTGCAGCGGCCGCCGTTCGACATGCCGGTGGCCGACTCCGAGGTGATCTTCGGCCCGTACACCGAGTACACCGGGCTCCGGTTCGCGATGTTCCTGCTCGCCGAGTACGCCGGGATCGTGATTCTGGCGGCGCTGACGACCGTACTGTTCCTCGGCGGCTGGAGCGGGCCGGGACCGGAGTCGATCGGCTGGATCTGGACGCTGGTGAAGGTCGCGTTCGTCTCGGTCGTGGTGATCTGGGTACGGGTGTCCTTCCCGCGGATGCGCGCGGACCAGCTGCAGAAGCTCGCCTGGCAGGGCCTAGTGCCGGTGGCGCTGTTCCAGCTCGCGCTCACCGGCATCGGCGTCACGCTGTTCTGAGCGCCTCCGTCGGCGACAATCGCGCGGCCCGGATCGCGGGATAGAGCCCGGCCAGCGCACCGATCGCCAGCGTCGCGATCACGCCACCCGCCAGCGCCCAGACCGGGATCACGGTCAGCCAGTTCTGGTACGAGGAGTACGCGGCGGTGACCGCTGCTCCGAGCAACGCACCGCCGATCCCGCCGAGCGCGGACAGCAGCAATGACTCGGTCAGGAACTGGGTACGGATCTGGCCGCGGGTCGCTCCGAGCGAACGGCGCAGTCCGATCTCGGCGCGGCGTTCGAGTACGGAGATGACCATGATGTTGGCGACCCCAACACCACCGACCAGCAGGGCGACCGCGCCGAGGCCGAGCAGCAGTCCGGTGAACGCCTGTCCCGCGGCCTGTTTCGCGGCCAGGGCATCGGACGGCCGGGAGACCTCCACCTCGTTCGGTGCTTCCGGGTTGGCCGTTGCCCCGAGCACCGATCGGACGTCGGCAACCTGCGCGTCGTCGGAGCGGGTGTAGATGGTGGTCGGGTGCCCGTCGAAGGACAGTTTGCCGCTCGCGGCCGGCCAGCCGATGAGCGCGGCGGTGTCGAGTTCCGGGGCGAGCGCGGCCGGTTCGAGGATGCCGAGGACGGTGAACCAGGTCTTGCCGATCAGCACCTGGACGTCGGGCCCGGCGCGGGTGATTCCGAGCCGGTCGGCGGCGGCCGCGCCGAGCACGGTCGCCGGGTACGTGCCGGTCGCCGCGTCGATCCACTTGCCGCTGCGGACCGTACCGCCGATGGTGTCGAGCAGGTTGGTCCGGGCGGCGTACGCGAGGATGCCGTTGGTCTCGATGTCCGGGATCTTGTTCGTCCGGTACACCGAGGCGTCGTCCACCTTGCCGATCGCCGACTCGGACCGCACCGGCGGAATCCGGCGCACCATGCTCTCCGCGGCCAGTGGAAGCTGAGCCTGCTCACCGGTGAGGCTGGTGCCCGGGGTGACGGTCAGCAGATTGGTGCCGAGGGCATCAAGTTGCCCGTCGAGCTCGGCCCGCGAGGACGACGAAATCCCCACCACGGCAACCATCGCCGCAATCCCGATCGCAATCCCCAACGCGGAGAGAAACGCACGGGTCGGTCGAGTCCGCAACCCAACAGCACCCACGCGAACAACATCCCGCAGCTTCAAACGAGCGGGCCGCAACTCCGCACAGCCCTGCCCGACGACCCGCTCCCCACCGCTCCGTCGCGCGGAATGCTCGGCGGGGTGGGGCCCCTCCTTCGAGCGGGTGGAGCCGGGCGCCGGGTCGTTCGCTGGGTTGCTGTTTTCGGCGTTCGTCATGTGTGGGCCTCCTCGACTATTCGGCCGTCGCGCATGCGGATTTGGCGGGGGAGGGAGGCGGCGATGTCGCGGTCGTGGGTGATGACGATGACTGTGGTGCCGGCGGCGTGCAGGTCGTGGAGTAGTTGCATCACGCCTGCGCCGGACGCGGAATCGAGGGCGCCGGTCGGTTCGTCGGCCAGCAGGACAGCGGGTTCGCCGGCGACTGCGCGGGCGACGGCTACCCGTTGGCGTTCTCCGCCGGACAGTTCGTTCGGCTGGTGGTTGAGGCGATGTCCGAGACCGACCCGTTCCAGCGCAGCGGCCGCGCGTTTGCGGCGGGCGGACATGCGCAGACCGGAGTACAACAACCCGTCGGCCACGTTGTCGACCGCCCGCACCCCGGCCGCCAAATGAAACTGCTGGAACACAAACCCGATCCGGGTCGCTCGTAGCGCGGACAGCCCGGCATCGGACAGTCGCGCCACGTCGTAACTGTCGATCCGGACTGTGCCGGACGTCGGCCGGTCGAGGGTGCCGAGTACGTTCAGCATCGTCGACTTCCCGGACCCGGACGGCCCGACGATCGCGACCAGTTCACCGCGCTCCACCTGCAAACTCACCCCGGCCAGCGCGTTCACCCCACCCCCGTACACCTTCGTCACGTCCCGCAGCTCGATCACTTCGGGATCCCCACCGTCGTACCGGCCTTGATCCCCGTGCCGGTGATCTCGACCTGACCGCTCGCGAACAGCCCGGTCTTCACCGGTACGTACCGCGACGTGCTCCCGTCAGTGACCTCGACCCCGAAACCACCTTCCCGCAGCGCGACCAGCGCCGCGACCGGCACGGTCAGTACGTTCTTCCGCTCCGAGGCGGTGAACGTCACATCGGTCGCCGCCGACGACCAGGCCGCGACCGCCTTTTGGTTGGCGACGGCAACGATCACCTCGATCTTGGTCTCCGGGTCCTTGTCCGGGCTCTCGGCCGGGATGACGACCGTCGACACCTTCTCGATCTTGCCGGGAACCGTGTTTCCGTCCGGCAGCGCGACGGTCACGGCCGCGTTCATCGTCGCCAGCCGCTGATCAGCCGCGTCGAGCCGGACCGTCACCGCCCGGGTCGTACCCGTATAACTGAGCACCGGTTGATTCGGCCCAAGCGGCGAACCCTCCTGCCCTTGCACGCTGTCCACCCGAATGTGCCCGGGAGCGAACAGAACACTCCCGAGCTCCACCACCCCGGTCTCCTCCAGCCCGAGATCGTCCTGCCATTCCTCCACCGCGGTGGCGGTCGCGGACGTGTACTCGTCATCGACCGTGAATCCGCTGTACCCCATCGCGGAAAGGTTCTGTTCGAGTTGCAGAACGTCCTTTCCCTCACTGCCGATCGCCAGTTTCCGGTACGCCGGCAACGCCCCGTACAGCAAGGTCGTCGGCTTGTTGTCGATGCTGTAGACGGTGTTCCCGCGCCGGAGCTCCTGCCCGCTGCCGGGTACGAACGTGACTGTGCCGGCATCCCGGTTCACCGCGGACGACGTCGTACCGAATCCCAGCGTGCCGTCCTGCGTTTCGGTGTCCTTCAACGTCTGCTGCGTCACCTTCGTGGTGTTCACCGGCAGCGCTTGCGCGGGCTGCTTCGCTGCCTGGCTGGTGTCGCCCCGGTTGACCAGGAACACGCTCGCGGCGCCCCCGGCAACCAGGACGACCGCAGCCGTCAGGGCCTTGCGCATCACTTCGTGGCCAGGATGCTCTGGCAGGCTGCCTGCGCGGTCTTGAAGTCGGGGTCGTCGGCGACGCCCGGGCCGATCATGATGCCGCGCTGGTCCGGCTTCGGGTCCGGGAACTTCTCCACGCCGTTCTTCCGCATGCATTCCGCGTACTTCCGGCCGTTCTCCGCCTGCTGCGGGTTCGCGCCGCCTTCGGCCTGCGGGTCGTACTGACGGCAGGCCTCCATCGCCTTCTGCACCTGCTCCTGGGTGATGCCGGAATTCTTGTCGAACTTCAGCATCGGGCCCTTGCCCGGTTCCGGGTCCGGTACGTTCAGGCCGTTCTCCCGCAGGCACTGGGTGAACTTCACCGCCATTTCGTCCTTGCTGAGACTCGCGGGGGCGCTGGTCGGCGCGCTCGACTGCGCGCCGGACTGGTCCCCACTGCCGGACGCGACCTGGGCGTCGGGCTTGTCGGCGCCGCAGCCGGTCAGGATCAGGCCGGCTGCCAGGACGGTCGTGGCCAGGATGGTCTTACGCATCGGTGATGCTCCTCTCGTTTCCGGACAGCCTTCGCGGTACGCCGTTTCCTGACCGTTTCCGCGCCTGGAAACGCGGCGGAAACACAGCTGCGGAAACACAGCGGCGGAAACACAGGGGAAACAGCGGCATCGGTGATCATGGGTGGGTGCGGGTACTGGTGGTGGAGGACGAGCCGTTGCTGGCGGCAGCGATCGCGGAGTGGCTGCGGGACGATTCCCACGCGGTCGACGTGACCGGCGACGGTGGCACGGCGCTGGAACGGTTGTCGGTCAACGCGTACGACGTCCTGGTGCTGGACCGCGACATCCCGGTCGTGCATGGCGACGAGGTGTGCCGGCAGTTGGTCGCGTCCGGATCGGCGACCCGGGTGCTGATGCTGACCGCGGCCGCCGCGATCACCGACCGGGTCGAAGGGCTCGGGCTGGGCGCGGACGACTACCTGACCAAGCCGTTCGCGTTCGCCGAGCTGGCGGCGCGGGTGCTGGCGCTCGGCAGGCGCAGCCGGCCGGCCGATCCGCCGGTGCTGCGGCGTGCCGGGCTGGCCCTGGACCCGGCCCGCCACGAGGTGTTCAGGGACGGCCGGTACGTGCCGTTGTCGAAGAAGGAGTTCGCCGTACTCGCGGAACTGCTGCGAGCCGACGGCGCGACCGTGTCGGCCGAACAACTGCTGGAGAAGGCATGGGACGAGCACGTGGATCCGTTCACCGGAGCGGTCCGGCTGACGATTCTCAAACTGCGCCGGAAGCTGGGCGAACCGGGGCTGGTCGAGACCGTCACCGGCGTCGGCTACCGCATCCCTTGAAACGGCTCTCGCTCCGCGGCCGGCTCACCCTCCTGTACGGCGGGCTGTTCATGGTCGCGGGCGTTCTCCTGCTCGGCGTCACGTACGCCCTGTTCAACGCGAACCTCGGCCAGCAGTACCGGGTGCTGGTCAAAGGCACGTACCTGAGCCCGGGCGCCACCCCGAAGGCCCCGCCACCGCCCGAGAACGACGTGTACGTGATGAACAAGGACGGCGCGGTCCTGACCGGGCGGGACGCGGAGCGGGTGCTGGCGCAGCAGCGTGATCAGGTCCGCGAGGCGGCCGTGAAGACGTTCCTGACTCAGGGCAGCATCGCGCTGGTCGCGGTCGGCGCGCTGGCAGCCGGGTTCGGCTGGCTGGTCGCCGGGCGCGTACTCGCGCCGCTGCACCGGGTCACGGACACGGCCCGCCGCATCTCCGCCTCACCGGCCGCCCTGCACGAACGCATTGCGCTGAAAGGCCCGGACGATGAGGTGAAGAACCTGGCCGACGCGTTCGACACGATGGTGGAGCGGCTGGACCACTCGTTCGATGGCCAGCGCCGGTTCGTCGCCAACGCGTCACATGAGCTGCGTACGCCGCTGACGCTCGGCCGGGCGCTGGTGGAAGTCGCGATGCACCGGCGTACGGCGTCGGCGGATGTGAAGGAGCTGGGAGACAGCCTGCTCACGATCAACGCACGGCATGAGCAGCTGATCGACGGACTGCTGATCCTGGCCGACTCGGAGAAACAGCTCACGACCGTGTACCCGGTGAACTTCGCGGACATCGTCACGCATGTCGCCGGACAGGTCGCGAGTGAGGCGGAGGCGGCCGGCGTCGAGGTCATCCGCGGCGCCGGCGACGCCCCCACCCGCGGCGACGCGCTCCTGCTCGAGCGGCTCGTCCACAACCTGGTCGAGAACGGCATCCGCCACAACACGGATCGCCAGAACGCCGACAGTTGGGTGCGGGTGATCAGCAAGACCGTCGGCGACGAGGTGCAGGTGGTGGTGACGAACACCGGGCCGGAGATTCCGCCCTACGAGGTGGAGGCGCTGTTCAAACCGTTCTACCGGCTCGGCGCGGAGCGGCTCGTGGGTGGGAAGGGCGCCGGTTTGGGGTTGTCGATCGTACGGTCGGTGGCGGAGGCGCATGGTGGAACGGTGACGGCCGTACCGCGGGCCGGCGGTGGACTGGAAATCACCGTGGTGCTGCCTGTCGATCCTGGCTGAGGGCGCTCGTATAGCTGAAAAGGAGGCAGAGATGAACCAGTACCTGCTCAGCATCTACCAGCCCGACGGACCCGTGCCGGATGCCGAAGTTCTGGACCCGATCATGCGTGACCTGCAGGCGTTGAACGAGGAGATGCAGGCGGCCGGCGTCTGGGTGTTCGCCGCCGGCCTGCACCCGCCGGACACGGCGACCGTCCTGAAACCGCACGGCGACGAGGTACTCGTCACGGACGGCCCTTTCACCGAAGGCAAGGAGCATTTGGGCGGGTTCACCGTCATCCAAGTGGATGATCTGGACGCGGCACTGCACTGGGCGCGGCGGCTGACCAAGGTCCTGCGAAACCTTGCCGTCGAGGTCAGGCCCTTCTCCTCGTGACCGAACCGCCGGAGCCGAGCCTGGAGTCGATCTTCCGGGCGGAGCACGGCCGCGCCGTCGCTGTACTGACGCGGGTGTTCGGGGATCTGGAGATCGCCGAAGACGCCGTCCAGGACGCGTTCGCGGCGGCGATCGAGAAGTGGCCGGAGAGCGGCGTACCGCCGAGTCCGGCCGGCTGGATCATCACGACCGCGCGGAATCGCGCCGTCGACCGGCTGCGGCGCGAGGCGGCGCGGGCCGGTAAGCAGGCCCAGGCGGCGCTGCTGCAGGCCGAGACCGAGCCAGTGGAGGAGGGCGCCGTGCACGACGATCGCCTCCGGCTGATCTTCACCTGCTGTCATCCGGCGCTCGCGCTGAACGTCCGCGTCGCGCTCACGCTGCGGATGCTCGGCGGCCTCAGCACCGCGGAGATCGCGCATGCCTTCTTGATCCCGGAGCCGACCATGGCGCAGCGGCTGGTCCGCGCCAAGGCGAAGATCCGCGCCGCGGGCATTCCGTACCGCGTGCCGTACGAGGCCGATCTGCCGGAACGCGTCCGGGGCGTACTCGCGGTGGTGTACCTGATCTTCAACGAGGGGTACGCGGCGTCGTCGGGCGCGAGCCTGGTTCGCGACGAGCTCGCCCTGGAAGCGATCCGGCTCGGCCGCCTTCTCGTCGACCTGATGCCCGACGAGCCGGAGGCAGTCGGCCTGCTCGGTCTGATGCTGCTCCAGCAATCTCGCCGCCCCGCGCGGGTCGCGGCCGACGGTTCGCTCGTCCGGCTGGCCGATCAGGATCGCACTCGCTGGGACAGTGCGCTGATCGCCGAAGGGCAGTCGCTGGTCCGGCAGTGCCTGCGCCGGAATCAGCCTGGTCCGTACCAACTGCAGGCCGCGATCAACGCCGTACACGCCGACGCCCGCACCGGCGCGGCGACCGACTGGCCGCAGATCGTTCAGCTGTACGACCATCTCTTGGCGCTCGAACCCACTCCGGTGGTGGCGCTCAACCGCGCTGTCGCGATAGCCGAAGTCACCGGCCCGGCGGCCGCGCTGGAGCTGGTCGATGCGCTTCCGCTGACTACCTACTACCTCTTCCATGCGATCCGGGCCGATCTCTTGACCCGCCTCGATCGCCGCACCGAAGCCCAGGCCGCGTTCCGGACTGCCTTGTCCCTCGCTCCCAACCAAGCCGAGCAGGCGTACCTCCGCGCTCGGAGTGGATGAGACAGCGTCGGTGGGTGGGGTGGAGGTTCTGTAGGGTCCAGCGGGTGGCTGGATTCGAGCTGGTGTGTGAAGTGGAGCCGCCGACGCGGCCCGATCTGCAACGAGTACGGCACCAGATCGGGGTGATGAGCCCGATCGCCGACAAGTTCCTGATCCCCGACAACCACATCGGCCGAGCGACCGTGTCCAGCGTCGCGGTGGCGAACGAGGTGCAGCTGATGGGCGCGCGCGGCGTCGCCTGCCTCAACTCCCGCGACCGGAACCTGCTCGGTTTCCGCCGCGACCTGCTGACGGCGGCGGCGTACGGGGTGGACGAGTTCTTGTTCGTGCACGGCGACGACCCGGCCGAGGGCGCCCGCACCAGCCAGCTGACTGTCCGCCGGATGATCGAGCAGACCCGCGAGACCACGTACCCAGGCCGGGCGCCCTTCAAGGTCGGCGCGGCCACCCGGCTCCGGTCCGTACCGCGCTGGAAAGCCGAAGCCGACTTCCTCTACGTGCAGGTCAGCTACGACCTGGACGAACTGCTCCGCTGGCGGGAGTCGGTCCGGCTCGACATCCCCGTGTACGCCGGCGTGATGGTGCTCGCCTCCGCGAAAATGGCGCAGAACCTGGCCGCCCTGCCCCAGCTGACGATCCCGCCCACCCTGATCGAGGCGGTCGAGCGGGACCGGGACGCCGGCGTCGACCACGCCTGCGAACACATCCTGAAGATCCGTGACTCCGGCGCCTTCGACGGCGTTCACCTGGTACCGGTCAGCCGCTACCGCCAAGTCGCCGCCCGGCTGGAGCGTGACCTCTGAATCACTCTCCGTCGATGTGTGTATAGTTAGGCGCATGCCCCGCATGCAGATCTACCTCCCGGACGATCTCTACGCCGAAGTCAAGGCCCGCAAGCTGCGCGCTTCGGAGCTGTTCCAGCAGGCGGTGCGCGCCGAGATCCGCCGGCAGCAGCTGATCGACGCGGCCGACGAGTGGCTGGCCGAGCAGCTCGCCGAGCACGGCGAACCGTCGCTCGACGATCTCGCCTGGGCGGAAGAGTTCGTCGCGGAGATGAAATCCCACCTCCGTCCGCCGGACGAGGAATCCAGCGGCCAGATCGCCGTCGACACCACCCGAAAGGTGAGCTGAGCTGTGCGGGAAGCCGTTCTGGACAGCGGAGCTGTCAGTTTTTTCGTGCAGAGCTCGAGCCGGGCACGCGCGCTGGCGGCGGTCCTGACCATGGAAGACCTGTGGCCACCGGTCGTGCCGTCGGCCGTCCTGGTGGAGTGCCTGACCGGCCACCCGGAGAAGGACATGAAGACCAACAGGTTCCTGAAGACCTGCGACATCCGGACGGACCTGAGCGAGCTGGCGGCGCGCCGGGCCGCGAAGCTGCGGACGGCGGCCGGTCAGGGTTCAGCTGTCGACGCGATCGTGATCGCCGTTGCCGAGCCGCACGGACTGGTCCTCACCGGCGACACCGCGGACCTCAGCGCACTCGCTGCGAATGCCGTCGGCGTTCGGATCAAGACGATTTGACCGGGTGTGTTGTGAGTGGGGGAACGGCTAGGGTCCTGTTGAGCGGATGGGAGGTGGATCGTGGGGTTGCCTGGTAAGGGGCTGGTGGACGGGCTGAAGGTCACGGCGCGGACGCTGGCCCGGCGGTCCGTCACCGAGCAGTACCCGGATGTGCTGCCCGAGCTGCCGCCGCGGAGCCGCGGAGTGATCGCGCTGATGGAGGAGAACTGCACCTCCTGCATGCTGTGCGCCCGCGAGTGCCCGAGCTGGTGCATCTACATCGACTCGCACACCGAGACCGCGCCGTCGGTCGGTGAGCAGGCCCGCGAGCGCAGCCGGAACGTGCTGGACCGGTTCGCGATCGACTTCAGCCTTTGTATGTACTGCGGGATCTGCATCGAGGCCTGCCCGTTCGACGCGCTGTTCTGGTCGCCCGAGTTCGAGTACGCGGAGACCGACCTTCGCAACCTGACCCACGAAAAGGACCGCCTCCGGGACTGGATGTGGACCGTCCCGGCACCTCAGCCGATCGACCCGGGCCCAGCCGCCGAAACCCAGCCCACGCCGAACCAGCCCACGCCGAACCAGCCCGCGCCGAACCAACCCTCGCAGGACCAGGCGTGACGACGGTTCTGTTCGCCGTCGCCGGGGCGGTGGCGGTGGTGGCGGCCGTCTTCGTCGTCACGTCGCGCCGGATCGTGCACGCGGCGCTCTGGCTGGTGGTCGCGCTCGGCGGGGTGGCCGGCTGTTTCGGCGCGCTGCACGCCGAGTTCGTCGCGCTGGTGCAGATCCTGGTGTACGTGGGCGCGATCGTCGTCCTCGTGCTGTTCGCCCTGATGCTGACCAAGGCCCCGACCAATCCGCTGCCCGGGATCACCACCGGCCGCAGCCCGTTCGCGGCCGTCGTCGCGGGCGGGCTCGCGCTACTGCTCGGCACCGGCGTGGTGCTTGCCTTTGGCAACGAGAAGATCAAGCCGGTACCGAACGGTTCGGCCGAAGCCGTGGGTACGCAGGTGTTCAAGACCTGGGTGCTCCCGTTCGAAGTCCTGTCGGTTCTCCTGCTGGCCGCGCTGATCGGCGCGATCGCCCTGTCCCAGCGGAAGAAAGAGGACTGACGGTGCCGCTGATCCTCCCGCTCCTGCTGGCCGTCGTCCTGTTCTGTCTCGGTGTGTACGGTGTGCTGGCGCGCCGCAACGCGATCACGATGCTGATGTCGTTCGAGCTGATGCTGAACGCGGTGAACCTGAACCTGGTCGCCTTCGACGCCTGGCGCCTCGACACGGCCGGCCAGACGCTGGCCGTCTTCGTGATCACGCTGGCCGCGGCCGAGATCGGGCTCGGGCTGGCGATCGTGCTGCTGCTGTTCCGCGGCCACGGCCACGTCGACGCCGACGCGGCGCGTGACCTGGTCGAGCCGCCTGACCTGGTCGAGCCGCCTGACCTGGTCGAGGCACCTGACCTGGTGGAGCCGCGGGATCGGGTGAAGCCGTCATGATCGCGACCGTCTGGCGGGTCACGGGGGTCGCGTTCTCGCTGCTGATCCTGCTGTTCGCGGCCCTGCTGCACGGCGCCACGCCCGGCCAGGTCGCGTTCCTGAACTCTCCGGTCGGCGATCTCACCATCGGCTTCGCCGCTCGCACCGACGACCTGACCGTCTTGCTGCTGGCAGTGGTCGGCGTGATCGCGACGTGCGTCCAGGTGTACTCACTCGGGTACCTGCAGGAGCGCCCCGCCTCGTACCACGCCCTCGTCACGTTGTTCACCGCCGCGATGGTGACGGTCGTGATTTCGGACAGTCTGTTCTTCCTGCTGATCGGCTGGGAGGTGATGGGCGCCTGCTCGTACCTGCTGATCGGCCACTACTGGGAGCGGCGCGACGCCCGGTCCGGTGCGGTCAAGGCGTTCCTGATGACCCGGTTCGCCGACGTCGGCTTCCTGTTCGGCATCTTCGTGCTCGGCGTCGGCGCGCACACGTTCCGGATCTCGGAGCTCGATCCGGCCCGCATCTCACCCGGCGTACTCACCACCGGGGCGCTGCTGCTCCTGGTCGGGGTGATCGGCAAGTCGGCGCAGGTCCCGCTGCAGACCTGGCTCCCGGACGCGATGCCTGGTCCGAGCCCGGTCAGCGCCCTGATCCACGCGGCCACGATGGTTGCCGCCGGCGTCTTCCTGATCGCCCGGCTGTACACCGTGTTCTCGGCCTCGCAGACCACGCTGACCGTGCTGGCGATCGTCGCCTGCGTGACCATGCTGTTCGCCGCGTTGTGCGCTTCGGCCGCGGTCGAAGTGAAGCGCGTCCTCGCGTGGTCGACGGTCAGTCAGCTCGCGATCATGTTCTCCGCGCTGTCCCTCGGCACGGCCGGCGGCCGGCACGCGGCGCTCTTCCACCTGGTCACGCACGCCGCCTTCAAAGGCCTGCTGTTCCTGTGCGCCGGTGTGCTTCTGCATCAAGTCGGCAGCGCGGCCCTCGTCGTCCTGCGCCGGTACACGCGCCGCGGCCGGTTGCGTAAGGCGTTGCGCGTGACGTTCGTGACGATGACGGTCGGTCTCGCGGCGCTGGCCGGCGTACCAGGGTTTGCGGGGTTCTTCTCCAAGGACACCGTGATCGAGGCGGCCTGGGAGCGGGCGCACGACGGGTCGGCGATCGGCTGGGTCGTCCTGGTGTCGGTCTGCCTGACGGCGGCGCTGACCGCGTTCTACTGCGTACGACTCTGGCTGTGGGTGTTCTTCCGGACGCCCGCGCTCGCCGGTGGGGTCGACGCCTTCGAAGAGGGCAACGCCGAGCTGGACGATCCCGATACGTCCAAGCTGTGCGATGCGCCCTGGGTGATGCTGGCGCCGCTCGTACTGCTGGCCGTCGCCGCGATCGCCCTTGGGTACGCGGATGGCGTACACCTCAACTGGGTGATCGGGTTGATCTCGACCGCATTGGTTGTCCTCGGAGCCTTCCCGGCGTACTCGCTGTGGCGCCGCGGGGCAGATCCCCGGCCGGTCGTGCTGGAGCGTGAGTTCGGTGTCGACCCGGCGTACCACGGCGCGGTCGTCGTCCCGGTACGCTGGCTGGCGAAGCTGACCGTCGCGGGCGATCGCGATGTCGTCGGCGCGTACGTCCGGGCGGCGGGTCGCGCGGGCACGCTCGCATCGCAGGGCTTCCGCCGGTTGCAGACCGGCAACGCACAGACGTACCTGACTGCCGCCGTGATCGGTGTGGTCGCGCTGGCCGTGCTGGCTGGGGTGATCGGCTCGTGAACGCACTCCTGCTCGGCATGCTCGCGCTGCCGATCCTCGCCGCGCTGGCGCTGTGGGCGGTCCCGGCCCCGCTCGGCGACAAAGTCGCGGCCGCGTACGGGTCGGTGATTTCGGGACTGGTGCTGGCCGGAGCGATCGTGCTGTGGACCGCCGGGCCGCCCGGCAACGAGCTGTACGCCGAGCTGGACGTGCCGTGGATTCCGTCCCTGGATGTCCGGTTCCACGTCGGCGTCGACACGATCTCGGTGCCGCTGATCGCCCTCACCGCACTGCTCACGTTCGTCTGCTGCCTGTACTCGCTGAAGATCACGCCGCGGATCGGGCGGACGCGCTCGCTGATCGCGCTGCTGCTGGTGATCGAGGCGGGTGTGCTCGGGACGTTCTCGGCGCTCGATCTGGTGCTGTTCTTCGTCTGCTTCGAGATCGTGCTGATCCCGATGTGGCTGGTGATCGACATCTGGGGCGACCATCACGACCCGGCCGGCCGGAAGCGGGCCGCGACCACGTTCATCCTGATGACGGTGTTCGGGTCGGCGCTGATGCTGCTCGGGTTCCTGCTGGTGCAGCGCGTCGCGGGGACGTTCGACATCGCGTACCTGGCGTCGTCGCCGGTGCGCGGCGGGCACGGCATCCCGCTGGCCGCGGCGGTGCTGATCGCGGTCGGTCTGGCGGTGAAGGTGCCGCTGTGGCCGTTGCACATCTGGCTGCCGGACGCGCACGCCAAGGCCCCGACCGTCGGTTCGGTGCTGCTCGCGGGCGTGCTGCTGAAACTCGGTACGTACGGGATGATCCGGATTCTGGTGCCCGTGCTGCCCGATGCGGCCTCGACCATCGCGCCGTACCTGGGCGCCTTCTCGACGGTCGCGATCGTGGCCGGATCGCTGGCCTGTCTCGCACAGACCGACGTGAAGCGGCTGATCGCGTACTCAAGCGTGGGGCACATGGGCTTCATCGGGCTCGGCATCTCGACGCTGTCACCGGCCGGGCTGCGCGGCGCGCTGTTCGCGAACATCGCGCACGGGTTGATCACCGGCCTGCTGTTCTTCCTCGCCGGCGCGATCAAGGACCGGCACGACACCAGTGACCTGCGCGCGATCGGGCGCGCCTTGTACGCCCGGTTGCCGCGGATCGCCGCGCTGCTGACGTTCGCCTGCCTCGCTTCGCTCGGTCTGCCCGGGCTGGCCGGGTTCTGGGGCGAAATGCTGGTGCTGCTCGGGGCGTACGATCCGGCGCCGTGGTTGCCGCGGACAACGTTCTTGGTGTTCATGGTGATCGCCGGGCTCGGCACCGTACTGACCGCGGCGTACTTCCTGCGCCTGGTTCGCAACCTCTGCCAAGGTGACCCGGCCGAAAACCCACCGGCCGCCTTTGCCGTCGACATCAGCGGCATCGAGCTGGTCACCTGGACTCCGTTGATCACCCTGACCGTCCTGCTGGGCGTCTGGCCCGGTCTCCTTCTCCAGCAGTGGGGTGCACTGTGACCCTGACCTGGATGGATTGGCAGGCGATCGCCGTCCCGCTGGTGCTGGCGATCGGTGCGGTCGCGGTGCTGCTCGTAGACAGCTTCTGGAAGAGTGCCTCGGCCGAGCTCCGGCACACAGTCGTCACGTTGCTGACCAGCGGGGTGATTCTCTTCGGGCTGGTCTTCGTCTGGGCGCAGCGGACCGATTTCAAACCCGCGTTCTGCCGGACGGCCGTGGAGGGTCCGGCGGAGTGCAGTCTGGTCTTCGAGCCGTTGACCGCCGGGTTGTGGGCAGTGCTCCTGGTCGGTGGGCTCGGCGTCGTCGGCCTGTCCGCGTACCGATTGCTGGCCGCGGACATCCCGATCGGCGAGTACCACTTCCTTCTGCTCAGCGCGCTCACCGGCGCGACCGTACTGGCCGGTGCGCGGGACCTCGCGACGCTGGTGATCGCGCTCGAGGTGGTGTCGCTGCCGAGCTTCGCGATGGTCGCGCTGCGGCGGGACCGGCGTGGTTCGGAAGGTGCGCTGAAGGCGTTCCTGGTGTCGGTGCTGTCGACCGCGGTGATGCTCTTCGGCGTCTCCTACTTGTACGGCGTGACCGGATCGCTCTACCTGAGCACGATCGCCAACCGGTTGAGCGGTCTGGACCCAGATCTGGCCCGGGTGGCGTTCGCGGCCGGGTTGTTCGTCATCGTCGGGTTCGCGTTCAAGATCGCGGCCGTGCCGTTCCACGGGTGGCTGCCGGACACGTACGTCGGCGCTCCGGTCGAGGTCACCGCGTTCCTCGCCGTCGTGTCGAAGTCGGCCGGAGTCGCCGGACTGCTGGTGCTGATGACGTCCGGGATCGCGCCGGACGGTTCACACCTGCGGACCGTCGTCGCCATCCTCGCCGCCGTCACGATGACGGTCGGCAACCTCGCCGCGCTGCGTCAGGTCGAGGCGGTCCGGCTGCTCGCCTGGTCGTCGATCGGGCAGGTCGGCTTCCTGCTCGCGCCGCTCGCCGTCAGCGACGCCCAGGCAGTCGTCGGCTATTTGGCGGCGTACGTCGTGGTCACGCTCGGCGCCTTCGGAGCCGTCGCCGTCGTGCAGCGGCACCGCCCGGGCGGCCGGCTCACCGACTACCGCGGCATGGTCCGCTCCGAGCCGGGCCTCGCGGCCGCGCTGATCTTCTTCCTGGTCGTGCTGGCCGGCCTGCCGCCGGGGCTCGCGGGGCTGTTCACCAAGTTCGCCGCGTTCCAGGCCGTGATCGACGCACACCTCGGCTGGCTGGCGATCGTGATGGCGATCAACGTGATGATCGGCCTGGCCGTCTACCTCCGCTGGGTCGCCGAACTCTTCCGGCTCCCGGCCGACGACCCGTTCTCGGTCGACATCGAAACGCCGGCGGTCGCGATGATCTCGGTGTTCGCCGCGGTCACCGCCGTCGTCTCGGTCCTACCCAGCATCCTCTTCGCGCTCGCCACCTGACGTCCGCGCCACGAACTCCTCGTACTGCGTCCACACCCGGCGCCACAGCCGGTCGCGGTCGGCCGGCCCGTACTGGGGGAGTGGTAGCCGGAAGATGTCCGCGAGGGCGGTGAAGTAGTCGGCCGGGTTGTCGAGCAAGGTGTGGTCGACCCGGTCGGCGAAGTTCTCGCTCATCCCGATGGAGCGCACCACGACAACCGAATCCGGCGTACGCCGGAAGGCCGACGCGACCGTGACGAACGGGGACGCCGGATCTGCCGAGAGCGCGGCGTGCTGCGCGGCGAAGGCGTCCAGCCCGGCCGGCGCCGACTCGAAGTCCATGCCGATCAGGCCCTGCCGTGGATCGTGGTCGAGCCGCCAGCCGTCGGCGGTCTTCTCCGACCGCCGCAGCCGCAGCGTGAACGGGTCCTGCTCGGCCGTGCCGATCTCCAAGGGCATCGGCTGCCGCAGCCCGTCGCCGAGCCCCGCGTCGACCAGCCAGACCCGCTCCGGGTCCTCGGCCAGTCCACTCACGGTCAGCACCATGTGTGTGGCATCGATGTCCGGATCGCGACTCATGGTGTGGACGCTGCCGCGGTGCATGCGTACGTCGTATCCGAGCGTGGTCAGCAGCAGGGCGAAGCTGCCGTTCAGCTGGAAGCAGTACCCACCGGCTTCGCGGGCGATGATCCGCTTCGCCGAATCCTCCGGTTCCAGCGGACCGCCGAGCGCGAGCTGGTACTGGATGGTCTCGTACGGGACCTGGTCCACGAACGCCTCATGCAGCTGGGTCAGCGCCTCCAGCCGCGGCGGCCCGTCGTACGCCCCAATCCCGATCCGTCGCAGAAACGCTGTGCTGTCCATCCGATCACACTAGATGGACAGACGCGTGCTCGGTGGCCGGTGAGCTGGCAGGGTATGGCCTATGACTTCTGAGCGGATCTATGTCGGCAGCTACACCAGTCAGGCCGGCGGTGGGGACGGGATCGCGTTCGGCACGCTGGACGGGCTCAAGACGGTGGCGACCCTTGCCGACCCGTCGTTCCTGGTCAGGTCCGCCGACGGCCGGTTCCTGTACACCACCAACGAGGAGGACGCCGGCAGCGTCACCGCCTTCGCGATCCAGCCGGACGGCGCCCTGGAACTGCTGAACAGCCGGCCGACCGGTGGTGCGCATCCGTGCCACGTCGTCATCGACCCGTCGGGGCGGTTCCTGTTGTCGGCGAACTACTCGTCCGGCTCAGTCGCCGTACACCCGATCAACGCCGACGGTTCGCTCGGGGAGACCGCCGCACTCGTCCAGCGCGAGGGCACTGGGCCGAACCAGGACCGGCAGAGCGGACCGCACGCCCACCAGGTCGCCTTCGACTTGGGTGGTCAGTACGTGTTCGACGTCGACCTCGGCAGCGACACCGTGTACTCGTCGACGCTCTCCGCGGACGGCCAGTTGACCGAGGTGGACCGCCTGCACATCCACCCGGGCGCCGGTCCACGGCACTTGGTCTTCCACCCGATGGCGACCGCGGCGTACGTGATCAACGAGCTCGACTCGACGCTCACCGTCTGCAGCTATCTCGACGGGAAGCTGCAGACCGTCCAGACCGTGTCGACCCGGCCGGCCGACTCACCGGGCGAGAACTACCCGGCCGAGCTGCTGATCTCGTCCGACGGCCGCTTCCTGTACGGGTCGAACCGGGGCGATGACACCATCGCCGTCTTCCAGGTCGCGGCCGACGGGCTGAGTGTCGAGCTGGTGCAGACCATCAGCTCCGGCGGTCACTGGCCGCGGCACCTCGCCTTCAGCGTGGACGGGACCAGGCTGTACGCCGCCAACGAGCAGTCCGACCAGATCGCCACCTTCAGCATCGGTGGCGACGGACAGCTGACCGCTCAGGGTGACACGGTCAGCTGGCCGAAGCCGGTCTGCATCCTGCCGCTCTAGACGAGCTTCTCGAAGAAGAACTCGTGCTTGAGGAAGGACACGTCGTACTCGTGACCCGGGTACGGCTGGTGCAGCTGTGACGCCTGGAACAGCCGCCAGCCGTCCTTGAGCGCGTCCAGCCCGGTCGCGTACGGCGGAACGTCGGAATCACCTGTCGTCGGGTGCGTTTCGCCGGTTCCGTCGTACGCCGACCAGCCGACTACGCGGGCGTCCAGCGCGGACGAGGCCAGGTACAGCACCAGCACCTGCTGCCTCAGTCCGGTCAGGGGACCGGTGACCTGCGGGGTCTCTGCGGTGGCGGTCATGCCATCTCCTTCTTGCTCGCGCCGGCGTGCGGGTTGTTGACGCGGTCGGCGACCACGCGCTGCGGGCGGTTCGAGACGCGGGTGACCCAGTAGTTCGGGTCGTAGGTGTCGTCGCCGCTGATCGCGCGCCACATCAGGATGCGGTTGTACCGCTCCAGCCGGCCGGTCGCGTTCTCGTACCAGGGGAACGACTGCTCCAGCTCGGCCGCGACCGCCTCGTCGTACAGGTCGTCGGTGTTCCAGAGCCGGACCTGCCGGACGGTCGGGTTGAACCGGATCTTGAACATGTAGCGATCGAGGTCGCTGTCGTTCTTCCGGCCGCCGTGCCAGATGCCGTGGTGCAGGAACTGAACGGTTCCCGCCGGGCAGACCAGCCGGGTCTGACCGAGCAGGTTCTGGTACCGGCCGGTGTCGGACTCGTTGGTCTTGCGCAGGTGGCTGCCCGGGACGCTCAGGGTGCCGCCCATTTCGAGCGTCACGTCCTGCGGGTAGTACATCAGCTGGACGTCGAACGCGTCGGTCCGTACGTCGATGATCGCGTCGCCGTGCAGGTTCTGCGCCTCACCCTCGTGCGCCTTGCGGATGTGCACCGCGTGGTGATCGACGGTCGGTTCCGGACCGACCAGGCTGTGGATCGCGCCCGCCACCTCGGGCAGCTGCACCAGCCGCTGGACGAAGTCGCTGTCCACGAACGCCTCCGACAGCGGCGTGCCGTACGGAACTCCGGGGATGCCGTTGTTCAGGACCTCGATCGCCTGCTGGTTCATGTCGTCCGGAACGACCGCGTCCATCCGGAGCGCGCCGGTGGCGACGAAATGCGCCATCTGGACCGAGGTGAGCAGGTGTTTCCGATGCGGCTGCGGCATCAAGACTCCCATGATCAGTAGTGGTCGCTACTCCTCCAGGCTAGATTCGATTCCTGTGCCAATGCGTGGGTTGTGATCACCACTGGTGGTAATTTTTCACCATGATCGCGTTGCACCTGGAGACTCCGCCGGAGGTCGTGAACGCCGGCGCGGGCATCCACGGCGTCCGCAAACTGCGCGAGGTCTTCCGGCTCCCGGACCTTTGGCAGCTGCATCTGTACAACTACTCGGCCGAGCTGACCTTGCTGGGGACGACGTTTCCGGTCGCGCCCGGGTACGTCTCGCTGACCCCGGCCGGGACGCAGGTGCAGTTCGATTATCAGGGACGGTCGGAACATTTGTACGCGCATTTCCGGCCGGTTGTCGCGGGCGAGCCGTCGTACGTACCGGTGGTCCAGGACGTGGGGGATGCGGCGCCGCTGCTGTCGCGGCTGCTGCGGTCGGCGGTCGAGTCGTTACCGTCCGGTTCCGGCCGGACCCGGGCGGAGGTTTGGGCTGCTTTGTGGCGCATCGCCGAGCTGGCGCCGGCGACCACGGAGGCCGGTCATCCGGCGGTGTCCACCGCGATCGCGCACATTGAGGCGAATCTTGCTCAGCCGCTGACCGTGCCTGCCCTGGCGCGGCTGGCCGGGGTGTCGCACAACCACCTCACGCGGCTGTTTCAGGCTGAGACGGGGCAGACGGTGATCGCGTACATCCGTACCCGCCGGATGACGCGCGCGCGGCACTTGCTGGTGTCGTCGACGTTGTCGATTCCCGCTGTCGCTGCTTCGGTTGGCATTCCGGATCTGCAAGCGTTCAACAAGACGTGCCGGCGCGAGTTGGGCGCTGCGCCTCGGGTGGTGCGCAATGCCGTGGCCGGGGGTTAGCGTTCACGGCATGTATTCATAAGTCGGAGGCCAAGCGGTCTTAGGAAGACAACTCACAAGACCAACTCCTTGGCTCACAGAACGACATGGCTACGATCCGACTTAAGTACTCCGAGCGCCGGTCCGCGTACTTTCCGGAGTGGGAGTTCTATCTGGTGTCGTCGGACGAGCGGTTGATCGGTGGTTGCTGGGGCGTGCCGCTGGCGTGGGACGGGACCGTCGGGGATCTGCCCGGTGGGTTCACCGGGTCGTTGGTGCGGGCGGTGACGGGGCATGAGGAAGGTGTTGTACCGAACACGTTCGTGCTGATGGCGGCAGCCGTACGCTCCGATGAACAGGGGCGCGGGCATTCCAGCCGGGTCATCACCGCGGTCCGGGACCGGGCTGTGGCCGGCGGGTTGGGGCGGGTGCTCGCACCGGTACGACCGACGTTGAAGTCGCGCTATCCGCTGACACCGATCGAGACCTTCATGACCTGGACTCGCGCGGATGGGTTGCCGTTGGATCCTTGGTTGCGTACTCATGTCCGGCTGGGCGCGACGGTGCTTGCGCCGGCTCCTGCTTCGCAGACGATGACGGGGTCGGTTGCGGAGTGGGAGGAGTGGACCGGGATGGTCTTTCCTAGCAGCGGGGTGTACACCATTCCTGCCGGGCTGACGACGCTTGCTGTTGATCGGGCGGCGGACTTGGGGACGTACGTCGAACCCAACATCTGGCTTCGCCACGCTTAGTCCGTGGCCGGTTTAGCTGGTGGCGAGGGCGGCCAGGCCGGTGGTGAGGATGCCTTTGGTGACTTCGAGCGCGTACGCCTCGTCGGGCCCGGTGATGGCTTGATGCGACCAGCCGATGACGTCCTCGTACGCTCGAACGTGCCGGTAGTAGTGAATCGCTTGGTCGTCCAGCTCATGCGGCCCGTATCCCGCTAGAAACGCGTCCTGCTGAGCGACCGTGCCGGGCCCGACGTCACCCATCCCACCGAGCATGAACATCAAGTCCTGCTCCCGCGGCGCGAGAATCACGTCATCCCAATCAATCAAATGCAGTTCCGCGCCGGCCGCCGCATGGCCGCCCCGGGGACGTCCGCCCTCCGGGTCGCTCCGCCCGACGAGGACGTTGCCGAGGTGCGGATCGCCGTGGCACACCACCCGCGCGCCGTACGGCTCCTGAGGCCTCTTCGTGCATAGATCATCGATGACCTCGCCGTACTCCGCCCAAACCGCGGCCAGCTCCGCCTGTACATCCCCCTCCGGCGCCTCCAGCCGCGTACGCACCTCCCGCTCCACCGCCGGCATCCGCGCATCAATGTGACTGTGCTTCGGCAACGCCTCCCGAAGCCGGTGCGGCGGCTCAGCATCATGCACCCGCCGGATGAGCCTCCCGTACGCCCCCCACTGCTGCTCCGAAAGCCCACTCTCGGCCGCCCGTACCCCCTCGATCCACGGCACCACCGTCAGCCGCTTCTTCGCGTGCACGCTCCACAACCCACCATCAACCGTCCGGACCATCTCCGGTACCCCAGGCACCCCACTGTCAGCCAAGAACGCCGCCACCTGATGCCCCGTATTGGTCCCCGCCCCACTCCACTTCACCGCGTACGCATTGGTAGCCGTAACCACCTTCCACACCCGCGCCGCGACATCCGCCCCATACCCCACGGACGTGATCTCGCCCACATCCAACCCAAAATCCCCCAACAACCACTTCCGCAACAAAGTCTCACCCACCCCCACCACAATGCCCGCCCAACCACCCCGCCATCCACCCACTTTGAGAAGTCACCACGCACAACCTCGCGGAAAAAACACGCGGTGACTTCACAAAGCCGACCCCATGCGGAGTGGGAGTGGTGAGCGCGCGGGTCAGCGGTAGTTCACGAACTGCACCGCGAAGTCGTAGTCCTGCCCCTTCACCAGCGCCTGCACCGCCTGCAGATCGTCCCGGCTCTTGCTGGACACCCGCAGCTCGTCCCCCTGGATCTGCGCCTTCACGCTCTTCGGTCCCTCGTCCCGGATCAGCTTGGAGATCTTCTTCGCGTTCTCCTGGGTGATCCCGGCGTCGATCGTCGCAGTGATCTTGTACACCTTCCCGGACAGCTTCGGCTCCTCCGCGTCCAGCCCCTTGAGCGAGATCTGCCGCTTCACCAGCTTGTCCTTGAACACGTCGAGCACCGCGCTCACCCGCTCCTCGGTGTTCGCCTGCATCTCGATCGACTCACCCGACCACTTGACCCCCGCATCCACGTTCTTGAAGTCGAACCGCTGGCTGATCTCCTTCGCCGCCTGGTTCACGGCGTTGTCCACCTCCTGACGGTCAACCTTGTTCACGATGTCGAAGGAGGACTCCGAAGCCATGGGCACTACCTTTCCGATTTGCTGTCAGGGCCACTACCTGTTGTATCGTCTCCCACGCCGGTTCACGAACCAGCACCACCCTGGCGGGTTGCCCGAGCGGCCAAAGGGAGCAGACTGTAAATCTGTCGGCGTATGCCTACGCAGGTTCGAACCCTGCACCCGCCACCAGCAGTAAAGAAGGCCCCTGACCAGCGGAAACGCTGGTCAGGGGCCTTCTTCATGTGTGGGTGTCGCGGTTGGCGGGGCGCGGTCTGGTGTGGCGATTCGTGGGTGTTCGGGTCATGTACGGGGTGTCGTTTCAGGCGGTTGTTCTGGTGGGGGCGACGGGGATCATCCGCGGGGCGAGGCGTGCTGGCAGTTGATGCGGTATGTGCGGACCCGCGTGCGGTTTGCAGTTCCTTTGAGGTCGGCCGGCGATCGTGTGCGGCAGCTTGGGTGGGTGCTGATGTCGGGGTTGCGTTCGGGGCGCTGGGTGTGAGTTGGGGCTGGGAGGATGGGGCGATGGTGAAACGGGTGTTGGGGCGGCGGGAGGCTTCGGAGGCGGTTGAGGGGGTGGGGTGGCGGTTCTTGTTGGGGGCTTTTCATGGGGTTGTGGGGGTGGGGTCGTTGGAGCGGGCGGCCCGGGTGGGGGTGGAGGCTGTGGGGGTTTGTGGGGAGTACGGGGACGGGCATCTGCGGGTTGATGTTCGGGCTGATCGGGTTGTGTTTGTGTTGCAGTCGGTGGAGCGGGGGTGGGTTACCGGGCGGGATGTTGAGCTGGCGCATTTGATTTCGGGGGTTGTGGAGAAGGCTGGGTTGGTGGTGGGGCCTGGGATCGGTGCGGGGGCTGGGGATGCAGCGGGGGCTGGGGTCGGTGCGGGGGCTGGGGGTAGTGGGGGAGCTGGGGTTGGGGCGGCGGGTGGGCGGTCTGTGCAGGTGTTGGAGATTGCTGTTGATGCGATGGATATTGCTGGGGTTCGGCCGTTCTGGAAGGCGGTGTTGGGGTACGCGGCCGAGGCGGGGGCAAGTCGGAGGCCAAGCGGTCTTAGGAAGACAACTCACAAGACCAACTCCTT
>NZ_BAAAPH010000024.1:0-59574 GCF_039531045.1 Kribbella hippodromi
CTCAGCCAAATCACCACCCGCCTAGGCCTGTAACCCCCGCGCCGGTGGATATCCACCCGGGTTGTGGGTTCTCCACCGGTACACGAGTGGAGAACCCACAACCCGGGTGGATATCCAGCACAGCAACGAACACAGCACGCGGGTCGCCCGTACACACAATTCACCAACCAGTTGAGCACGCAGGATGAAGAGCGCGCTTGAGCACGCGGGGATGCACCGTCCGCCGGTCCGCCGGTCCGCTCACACAGCATGCACAACAAGCGGGACGGGCCACCGCACGCATCAACCGGCCGTCCGCCCGCTCCAGGAACACCCAGCCAGCCGTCGAGCCCGCGCTCAGCGCCCAACCCCCCGGCGCCAGCCGGAACCTAGATGCACAGCGCTGAGCCAGGGGTGGTGGGAGCACGGGATGTACTCCGTACGCGTCTTCTGGCTGTCAGCCCTTTTCGGCGAGTAGTTTTTGCAGGTCGTTGAGGACTGACATTGCGCCGATCGGGCCCAGGCCCAGGAACCAGACCTCGTCGTCCACTCGCGCCGAGTTGCCCGACTTGACCGCCGGGATCGTCTTCCACAGGTTTCCGTTCACCACCTTGGTTTCGTCAGTGGTGTCGGGCTTTCCGTAGCTGGAGTAGAAGATCCGGTCGCCGGCTGCCTGCCCGATGTTCTCCTGGGAGACCTCGACGGCAAGATCTTGCACGTCCTGGAGCTTCGGTCGCGGCAACCCGACGTCCTTCAGGATCACGCCGATGAAGGACAGGTTCCCGTACAGCCGGATCTCCCCCGGCCGGAAGCGCACCAGCGAGATCGTCGGCGACCCCTGCACCTTCGACTTCACCTCGTCGGCGCGCTTCTGGTAGTCGTTCAGGACCTCGGTGGCCTTGGTTTCCTCCCCGAGCGCGTCCGCGACCAGGAGGAAGTTCTCCTTCCACGGGAACCCGGGCCGGATGCTGAACACGGTCGGCGCGATCGCGCTGAGTTTCGGGTACAGGTCTTTCGCGCGGAGTTTGCTGCCGAGGATCAGGTCCGGTTTGAGCTGGGCGATCGCCTCGAGGTTCAGCTCGCTGATCCCGCCGACCGTCTTGATGCCCTGCGCCCTGTCCGCCAGGTACGAAGGGACGCCGTTCTGCCCCGCCGTCGTCGCCATCCCGACCGGCGTGATCCCGAGGGCGAGTACGTCATCGAGCTCGCCACTGTCCAGTACGACGACCCGCGCCGGCTTCTTCTCGAGCTGCACCGAACCGATCGCGTCCTTGACGGTCCGCGGGAACGCCCCAGGCGCCGCGTCCGAGCCAAGTTTCGCGGTCTCGGCGTCGGCGGTCTTGAACAGCCGCCCACCGGTCGCGACTTCCTTGTCCCCGACCCCGGTGTCGGCACTCTTCGTGTCTCCGCCACCACACCCAGCCACCAAAAGCAAGGCCGACGCCACGACGATTCCCATCAGCTTCTTCACAACCGCCGACCCTACACAACAAAGGTTAGGCAGCCCTAACCAGTCCCACTTTGTGTACCTACCGTGTATCCGCAGCCGCGAAAACGCGTGGTGGGTTCACAAACTAGGTTCGGTCGAGCTGGCGGACGATCATCGGTTCGTTGAAGGTGCCGCTCTGTTGGGCGGTCCAGAGTTCGGCCATCACCATCAGCACCCGCAGCACGACCTGCAGCGGCTCGATCGCGGCCAGCTCATGCTCGGTCAGCGGATTCACAGTCGCCGCCTGGTACCCGGCAACCAGCTCCGGCGCACGATCGACCCGGGCAATCACGAGCTCCCAGGCGCGGCTGTCCGGATGACACAGGTCGAAGTCGATCACGCCGGCGAACCGTCCGGTCTCGTCGAAGTGCAGGTTCCAGCTGGCGAAGTCGCCATGCACGACGGTCCGCGGCAGGTCCAGAAGCGCATGCTCGACGACAAGCTCCTTCGCGTACGCCATCGCGCGCACCGACCGTTCGGCGAGATCGGGGCGCTGCGCAGCGAGCAGTTCGATGCCGCGATCCCAGCCTTGGAACTCCCCCATCGCGTCCAGATCCGCCGCCGGAAAGAACCCCGGCCGCGTACCGGCATCGAGATCGAGCGAACGCAGATCGGCATGCAAGCGGGCGAGGATCGCACCACGTTCATGCTGCTGCGCCACGGTCTCGTCGCGGTGCGGTTGCCCGGGTACGAAACGCGTGACCGCCCAGAGCCGCTCCTCGTACCGAACAGGACCGGCAACCACCCCCGGTACGCACCAACCGCGTGCATCAAGGTGATCGAGCACCGCGCGCTCGAATCGCAGATCTACCTCGGTGTGCAGCAGGTGATACCGCCGCAGGATCAGGTGCTCGCCGCCGCGCGTCCACAGATGCCAGTTGCCGTTGCCGACAGACTCGTCGTCCCCGGGACGGGTGGGTTCGAGCCGATCGGCGTCGAGACCGAAGCTGTCCAGGGGCGGCGTACGCGGAAGCGGCATCAGGTCATCGTCGCAGGCCGCACTACTCGGCGGCGACAGAAAAACCTGACCCGACCATCACGGGGGAACGGCCGGGCCAGGCACTTTCGATGATACCTCTGATCCCCAGTCGCCCGCGCGATATTGAGCGGCGGACGCGCCGTGGTCTGCCCTATTCTGTCCGGCATGCGTCGTAGTTCCTGAAAGCGCACTCGCCGTGCGCAACGTCCAAGCGTTCGACCGCGCTAGTGCTCCGCCCCGGGGCGCCAGTTCTGCCTGGTCGCGCTTTGTCCTGCCCGCGCCCGCTTTCAGGAGCACCTTCGCATGGCGTTCTACCGATCCGCCGAGCCCGTCCGGACGTACTACGTCTACAACGCCGCGCTCTCCTTTCTCTTCGCACTGTCCTTCACCCTCAGCGCGGTGTACTACGTCCGCGACGCCGGACTGAACCCGCTCCAAATGGTCCTCGTCGGCACCGTCCTCGAACTGTCCTGCTTCCTGTTCGAGATCCCGACCGGCATCGTCGCCGACCTGTACAGCCGCCGGCTCTCGCTCGTCATCGGCTTCGTGCTGATCGGCGCCGGCTTCCTGCTTCAGGCGCTGGTGCCGGCGTTCCTCGCGATCCTCGCCGCGCAGGTGCTGTGGGGCATCGGTTTCACCTTCACCTCCGGCGCCGATCAGGCCTGGATCACCGACGAGATCGGTACCGAGCGGGCGGCCGGGGTGTTCGTCCGCGCGCAGCAGTTCGAGCTCGGCGGCACCCTCGTCGGTACGGTCGCGGCCGGCGTACTCGGTCTGATCAGCCTGCCGTTGCCGATGATCCTGTCCGGTGCCGGGATGGTCTTGCTCGGACTCGTCCTGCACGTGGTGATGCGCGAGCAGAACTTCCACCGCACGCCGCGCGAGGAGCGGGAAACGTTCCGGCAGATGGCCGACACGTTCCGCAGCGGTCTGCACGCGGCGCGGCGGCGTCCGGTCGTACGCACCTTGGTGATCATCAGCCTGGTCGCGGGTCTGTCCAGCGAAGCGTTCGACCGGTTGTGGTCGGTGAAGCTGCTGACCTTCACCTTCCCGACTGTGTTCGGTACGTCCGACCCGGCCGTCTGGTTCACCATCTTCGCCCTGGCCGGCACGTTGCTTTCACTCGGCACATCGCTCACGCTGACCCGCTTCGTACCCGGCCTGCTGAAGTCGTCGCATCCCACCGGCGTACTCGCGACCCTCGCGCTGCTGCAGGTAGTCGGCGTGACCACGTTCGCGCTGGTCGGCAACCTGTGGTTCGCGCTGGCCGCGCTCTGGCTGCGCACCGTCGCCGACACGGTCCGGATGCCGATCGAGTCCGCCTGGCTGAACCGGCACGTCGAGTCGCGGTCCCGCGCGACCGTGATCTCGATCGTCTCGCAGGCGAACGCGATCGGTCAGGTCGCGGGCGGCCCACCCCTCGGCGCCCTCGGCCGTACGTCACTGCGCGCCGCCCTGCTCACCTCCGGCCTGATCCTGGCCCCGATCACCGCCCTCTACCTGCGCCTCGGCACCAGGCGCACAGCCGACACCGAGTCGGTGCCCTCCTGAGCTGCGGATCTGCAGATCCGGTCTACTCGTCGATCTTGACCCGGATCGCCTCGCGGCGGTTGTCGCGCGCCGACTTCGCCAGACTGACCACCGTGGTGACGAACAGCGTGCCGACGATGAACCCGAGCGACGTCAGGATGCCGATGTGCGGCAGGTGGATCGCGCCGATGTCGTCGATGTGCGAACCGTGCAGCGCCTCGATGATCAGCTTGACGCCGATGAACGCGAGAATCACCGACAGCCCGACGTTCAGGTAGACGATCCGCTCCAGCAGGCCACCGATCAGGAAGTACAGCTGCCGCAGGCCCATCAGCGCGAACGCGTTCGCGGTCAGCACGATGTACGCGTCCTGGGTGAGCCCGAAGATCGCCGGGATCGAGTCGAGCGCGAAGATCACGTTCGCCATCCCGATCGCGCCGATCACGATCACCAACGGGGTGAGCATCCGGCGCCCGTCGACGCGCGTGGTCAGGTTCGCGCCGTCGTAGTCGTGCGTCAGCGGAAGGACACGGCGCATCAACCGCAGCCCGGCATTCTCCTGGAAGTCGGCTTCGTCGTTCTCGCCTTCGAGTACGAGCCGCACCGCCGTGTACACGAGGAACGCACCGAAAATGTAGAACACCCAGCTGGCCGCCGAGATCGCCGCCGCCCCGGCCAGGATGAACACCGCGCGGAGCAGCATCGAAACCACGATGCCGATGTACAGCACCTTGTCCTGAGCCAGCGACGGTACGGCGAACCGCGCCATGATGATCACGAACACGAACAAGTTGTCGACGCTCAGGCTGTACTCGGTGATGTACCCGGCAACGAACTCACTGCCGGTCTGCCCCGGGCTGAACACGAACAGCCCGACCGCGAACAGCCCCGCGAGCCCGACGTAGAACAGCACCCAGCGGGTCGCGTCCTTGATCGTCACGGTGTGGTTCCGGCGCGCGATCACGACCAGATCGAACGCGACAATCGCGAGCAGCCCGGCGATCGTGAGCACCCAGACAACTGGGGACATGACGGAAACCATGACAAACCTCCGGACGTCGGCGTACCGCTGC
This sequence comes from Kribbella hippodromi, assembly GCF_039531045.1. Lineage (NCBI taxonomy): Bacteria > Bacillati > Actinomycetota > Actinomycetes > Propionibacteriales > Kribbellaceae > Kribbella > Kribbella hippodromi. The sequence goes on from NZ_BAAAPH010000024.1 coordinate 5,051, forward strand.
GTGGTCCGGAGGTCTCTTCCACCCTGACTGGTCCGCGTACGCGCCCAGCCCGGGCCGGCAGCACCGGTTCGGCCGCCCAGGCCTCCCGTGATGACGACACTGCCACCTCGAACCGCACCCGAAGGCCCGGTCCCAGGGGAATACTCCCCTCCTCAAACGCGCCAAGTGTATCCGCTCCCAATAGGACCGCTCACCCAACCCGCTCTCCATGGATCGTATACCGCATACAGCCTCCAATGCTAGCGTCCACTTACAGCTGGCTTCGCCCGCTTACCTGGGAGGATCGGCTGACATGAGGCCTGTCGTCGTGGTGATCACCGGCCCCGTCGGCGTGGGCAAGAGCGCGAGCATGCCGGCTCTCGCCGGACTGCTGGCTGAGCGGGGCGAGGCCGTGGCTGCGATCGACCTCGACAGCCTCCGTACGCTGTGGCCGGACGATCCCGATGACCCGTTCCACACCCAGCTCGCCTTGACCAACCTCAGCGCGATCTGGCCGAACTTCGCCGAACGGGGCGCCCGTTGGCTACTGCTCACCGACATCGTCGAACATCCCAGCCAACGCAGCGTGTACGAAGACGCGCTCCCCGGCGCGCTGATCGTCATTCTCCGGTTGGATGCCCCACTCGATCGGGTACACGAACGGTTGCACCGCCGCGAGTCCGGCGAATCACTGGCCTGGCACCTGCACCGCAGCACCGAACTGCACGGCATGATGACCGAACGTGGCGTCGGCGACATCGTCGTCACCGTGGATGATCACGACCCACTCCAGGTCGCCACCCTCATGCTCGCGGAGATTCAGCGGTACCAGGAGAAAGCCGGCGAGCTGACATGACCGAGCCCACCCACCTTCGAGCCGCAATGCCCGGCGAAGGCGACGCCCTCGCGGAGCTACACGCCCGGTCCCGAGCCGCCTACTACGGCGCCGGCGGCCATCACGTGGCAACAGTTCCTGACGACATGTACCGCGAGACGTGGCGAAAGATGGTGGCGGATTCCCGACTCACCGTCCTGGTAGCCGTCATGAATAGTGACCTCGTCGGCGTACTCACCCTGGATGCCAACGGAGTGTTTCCAACCAACGCACCACACGAGCCCCGCATCCGGCTGGTTGGGATCTTCGTCGAGCCTGGTCAGTGGTCGAGCGGTGTCGGCAGCGCCCTGATGCAACGCTTCCTCTCCACCGCACGCCACGCCGACGCCGTGGGCGAGGTCGACGTCTGGGAACGCAACACTCGTGCCATCCGGTTCTACGAGCATCACGGCTGGACCCGCGACGGCACATCACGCCCGGGCCCGGCCGACGCGGACTACATCGGCTTCGTACGACGTCCCTGACCGGCCCACCTGCGCCAACTCCAGCTACAAGCACAGCTGGCAACGCCCGTCGTACGCCACACCACCGCCGGCCGAGGGGCGTGGGAGTTAGCGGTTGAGGGTGGATCTCCAGTTGGCGGCTACCGATGGGGTGTACGGCTGGGTGAAGCCGCCGCAGCCGGACCAGCCGATCGGTATGCCCTGACGTTGGTTCGCGCCTGATACCAGCAATCTGGTGCCTACGCCGTAGCGCAGGTCTGGTACCGCCCACTCGCCGGTGGGGAACAAGGAGATGGTCACCCGCGGCCCGCGACCGCCGCGGAACCACTCGTGGACGGCGAAGGCGACCTGCACGCGTCCGAACCGAGCGTCCGGCCCTTCGTTCACCGGCTTGACGCTTTCGACCGTGCCGTCGAACGCAAAGGAAGCACGGGTGAGAGTGGTCAGGCTGTAGCCCACGACGCAGCTTGCCCGGCCGGATTGCGAGCTGGCGGGCGCCGTCGGTCGCGGACTCGCACTCGGACCAGCGACCGGTCCAGACGACGATCCGTCCACCAGTACGACGATGGCGACAACCGCAGCGACCGCAGAAAGCGCACCCGCGAAAACGTACCCACGCTTCAACCGACGGGACCGAACCGGCACGACAACAGCTCGCTCTTCCTTGGCTGCTCGGTGGACTGCGGCGCGGGTTGCTTTGAGTACGTCCGGGCGTACTGGGCTGACCTCGCCCGCCGCGACGAGAAGGTCCCAGCCGTCGAGGTCTGCCGTCGGCTCGCGTGGATGATCTTCTCGGCCTGATGCAACCTCGTCTGGATGACGTCCTGGGCTTGATGGGTCAGTCATGGCTAGGGACCTCCTTCGTTCTCGCCCAGTACTTGATGAACCTGGCCGAGGCGTTCGCGAGCGCGGTGGAGGCGGGAGCGCGCCGTACCAGCGGGGATGCCCAGCACGCGAGCCGCATCGCTCGGACTGAGCTCCTCCCACGCCACCAACAGCAGCAACTCACGCTCAACCTCGGGCAACGCCATCAACGCGTCCCGCAGCGCATTGCCCGCCGCGACCGCATCAAGCCGGGCGTCGACGGCCGACCAATCGGTGCCCGCGGTCGGGTCGGTGGTTGGTACGTCCTGCTTGCTCACGCGGCGGTAGTGCGCGAGGAGCGTGTGCCGCGCTATCCCGAAGATCCAGGTCCGGGCAGTACCGCGGTCGGGATCGAACGTGCGCCGACTCGCAAGGCGGCCAGCCAGACGTCGGCCAGGAGTTCATCGGCCGCGTACGGAGCGCGGCGGGCCAAGTACGCGTGCACCGCCGGCCCCAGCCGCTCGACCAGCGGCTCGAACGCCGCGGGCGTGACGCGCGACCGCACGAGAAGCTCGTCGTCCGCCTCCACAACTCCCCCTCACCCACCACCCGACCGTCACAAGCTACTTGTCACCAGCCGCCGGCAGCGTTCGCTGGGTACCGAAGGACAGGTAGTGGTGGATCCCCACCTAGTGCACCTGAGCGTGGCGGCGCCTTTGCGTACGGTGTCTCGCCGGTGCACTACCTGTCGTTCGGTACCGCTCAGCGCAGGACGGCGGAGACCCTCTCGAATGAGACATAGATGTCTCAATTGAGGTATCGTTGTCTCATGGTTGTGGATCGGGTGCAGGTTTTGCGCGATGCGGCGGGGCTGCTGATGCGGAAGTCGGGGGCGACGCTGGATGAGGTGGCACGGGCGGCTGGGATCAGCCGGGCGACGTTGAATCGGCACTTTGCCGGGCGGGATGCGTTGGTTCGGGCGCTGGAGGATTTGGGGATTGCCGAGTGCGAGGACGCACTGGCGAAGGCGCAGCTCGAGGAAGGTTCGGCGGCCGACGCGGTGCGGCGGATGATCCGGGAGCTGGAGCCGTCGGCGGGCCTGCTCGCGTTCCTCTACAGCGAGAACCAGCTGTTCGAGGGCGATGAGCAGAACGAGGGCTGGGCGCGACTGGACGCGAATCTGGTCGCCCTGTTCCGGCGTGGGCAGGAGGCCGGCGAGTTCCGTCTGGAGCTCAGTCCGATTTGGCTGGCCGAGGCGGTATACGGGCTCGTGGTGTCCGCCGCCTGGTCCATCTCCGAGGGCCGACTGGCCCGCAATGACTTCACCACCATGATCGCAGAGCTGCTGCTCGGCGGTGCCGTACGGAGAGACACATGACGCAGCAAGTAACCCCGGGCAACACCAGTCCGGACAACAACAGATCAGGCAGCAGCTCGGACGACGCGGTCGTAGCGCGGCCGGGACGCTGGTTGGCGCTGGCAGTGCTGGTACTGGCGGTCTTGCTGATCGCGGTCGACTCGACCGTACTCGGCCTGGCGACGCCCTTCCTGACCGAGGATCTGAAGCCGTCCGGTACGCAGTTGTTGTGGATCGGTGACGCGTACTCGTTCGTACTTGCGGGCCTGCTCGTGTCGATGGGCAGTCTTGGCGATCGCATCGGCCGGAAGCGGATCCTGTTGATCGGTGCGACCGCGTTCGGTGCGGTGTCCGTACTGAACGCGTACGCGACCTCCGCCGAGCTCATGATCGCGGCCCGCGCCCTGCTCGGTGTTGCCGGTGCCACGCTGATGCCCGCGACGCTCGCGTTGATCCGGAACATCTTCCACGACGCGCGCGAGCGCAGTCTCGCGATCGGTATCTGGGGCGCCGCCGCGTCGGCCGGAATGGCGGTCGGTCCGATCGTCGGAGGCGTACTGCTGGAGCACTTCTGGTGGGGTTCGGTCTTCTTGATCAACCTGCCCGTGATGGCGGTGCTGGTCATCGTCGGCGCCAAGCTGCTGCCCGAGTCGCGCAACCCGAGCCCAGGCCCTTGGGATCTGACCAGCGTCGTACTGTCGATGGTCGGCATGATCGGCGTCGTCTACGCGATCAAGGAGTTCGCCGCACACGGCTTCGACTGGGCGCCGCTGGTTGCCGGTGTGATTGGCGCGCTCGGGCTGTACGGGTTCGTTCGCCGCCAACTGCGCATGCCGGTACCGCTGCTCGATCTGAGCCTGTTCCGCAGCCGTGGGTTCAGCAGTGCGGTCGCGGCTGATCTGCTGACATTGCTCGGTCTGTCGGGGCTGATCTTCTTCCTCTCGCAGTACCTGCAGCTCGTGCAGGGACGCGGGCCGATGGAGGCTGGCCTGGCCGAGCTGCCCGCAGCGGTCGGTTCGGTTGTGGCTGGGCTGCTCGCTGGGCGCGCGGCGCGGCGGTTCTCAGTACGGGCGGTGGTCGCCGGCGGCTTGGCAGCTATCGGCTTGGCGTTGGCTGCGTTGACAACGGTCAGCGCGACTACTGGATACCCGTTGCTCGGTGCGGCACTGTTGTTGGTCGGTGCGGGCGCTGGGTTCTCGTTCACTGTCACCGCGGACGTGATCCTGACCGCTGTACCGAAAGAGCAGGCTGGTGCGGCGAGCGCGGTGTCCGAGACGGCGTACGAGCTTGGTGCGGCACTGGGAATCGCTCTACTCGGGTCGATCGTCACCGGGATCTACCGCAACTTCCCCAGCCCTGCGGGTACGCCGGCTGGGGCGCACGAGTCGCTTGGCGGTGCGGTTGAGGCCGCCGGGCAGCTGCCGCCTGAAGTAGGGGCCGCGCTGCTCGACGCGGCTCGGCAGTCGTTCGCGAGTGGAGTGGCGACCGCGGCCGGGGTCGGTGCGGTCGTACTGCTGGCCACCGCCGTCGCCGCCTGGTTCCTGCTCCGCGGCCAAAGCCTCAGCAACGACACCGCACCCGAGCACTAACCACTTCGGCTGGCCCTGGGCACCCACCGCCCGGGGCCAGCTGCACGCGGACACCGACGCGAACGGCAGGCAAAAAGTTTCCGTTTCTTGGCTGAGCCCTGGGAGATTTCGCCGAATCGGAGTACAAACGAATTCTGTAGGTCTTACCGCCCCTAGGCCTAGGAGGAATTTGTCATGGCCGGTATCAATGCCGAAGCCTCATGGTTCTGCTGTGGGAACGCATGGGGACCCTGCGCAAGCACCGGAAAAGGTGCCTGCGGTACGTGCAACTCCGGGAACTTCCAGCACGCGTGGCCGAACACGTCCGACGCGTGCTACGCCATCACCCACCCGGACACCTGCGGGATCACCGGGATGACCCGGCGTACCTGTGGGTTCAAGCACGCCACGACCAACCTGTGCAACGGGAAACGGGTGGTCACGTCGATCGCGGACTGTGGTCCGCAGACCGACCTGTTCTGTGGTGAACGCGCCTGCTGTGGTGGGACGTGCGCCGCCAACCGGGTGATCGACCTGACCCCGGCCGCGTTCTCCGCGATCGCGAGCCTGAGCAACGGACTGATCCCCGCTTCGATCGACGTCGGCTGAGAGGAGAGCTGAGATGACCAGCACGATGAACCGCCGTTCCCTGCTCTCCCGGGCCGCCCTCGGCGCGACCGGTTTGGTCGCCGCCACCGCGATGGGTTCGCTCGCCCCGGAGACCGCGTTCGCCGCGGGGATGCAATACCCGGACGCCGGCCAGCCGGATCCGAACTTCGCTGAAGGACTGATCACCGGCCGGAACCAGGATCTCTTGCGGGTCCAGGGATCTGACGGCCGGATGCACCGGATTCAGCTCACCGGCGTGACCAGCGTCTGGAAGTTGCGTCCGACAACGATCGCCGACGCGAAGATCGGCGACGGCCTGTACGCGCGCGGTGTACTGATGCCCGATGGTGTCCTTGCCGCCGAAGCAGTCTGGATCAACATCGTCAACCTGACCGTCGGCATCACGTCGATCAGCCGCAGCAGTGTGCAGCTCGATCACAACGGTCAACGGGTCGTCGGACATGTGCAGTCCGGTTTCACCGCGGCCGCGTACAACGGGACGCCCGCGGTCACGGACCTGTCGATGCTCAAGGTCGGTCGGCACGCCCAGGTGATCGGCGCCTGGCGACCCGGGACGAACGAGATCGACATCGCGACCATCTACACCTCGAACTGACATGGGTGCCGGACAAGTCGCGGCCGCTCAGCCGCTGCTGATCGGGTTGCTCCTGCTCTGGTCGTCGTACGGGAAGTTCGCTGATCCCCAGCAGGCGGAGCGTACGGCGCTCCCCCGGCTGGTCGGTGAGTCGCGGGCGACCGGAGCGTACCGAACTGTCGCGGGGATCGAGGCGTTGGTTGCCTTGGCCCTCCTACTTCCACCGGTCTGGACCATCGAGGCGATCGCCGCGGCGGTGCTGGCGGCTGGGTTCACCGGCTTCCTGGTGTACTCGAAGATCGTCGTACCGGAAGCGTCCTGCGGTTGTATGAAGGCGTCTGCCAAACCCGTTGGCGGCCGTGCGATCGCTCGCGCTTTGTTGCTACTGGCAACCGCTGTAGTCGCAATTCCGGCCGCTGCAGGCTGGTGGTCGGCGGGGCCTGGCTTGGTGGTACTTGTCGCCGAAGCGGCAGTCTTCGCGATGCTGTCCGCCGAGCTCGACCGGTACTGGCTGCTCCCGCTCCGCAGATTCCGGATCGGGCTCAGTCATCCACTGGCAGGTACGGCGTCCAGCACCGCACCGCTCGCCGCGACCCAACGGCGGGTGCTGCTCAGCCCGGCGTACCGGGCGGTTGACGGGCTACTGCGCTCCGATATCCACGACTACTGGGACGACGAGGACTGGCGCTATCTGAGTTACGTCGCCCGGTATGACGGCCGCGCGGCAACCGCCGTGTTCGCCGTGCCGCACCGGAACACCACGCCGGAGTCGATCCGGGTCGCCGTCGTCGACGAGACGTCGGGGCTGACCCTCTACCGGCCGGCGGTGCTCGCCACCGTCTGATGGCCCGGATCTCCAGGCCATCACCATCGAAGGTCCGCCGCCCCCGCCACGCTCACCGTGGCGGGGGCGGCGGCCTTGTGATGGCCTGCGGATCCGGCACCCCATTGACACACGACTCGATCATTAGGAAGCTTTCCTAACAGTCAGTCCCCTGCCCCGCCCCGGAATTTCAGGAGACCCCATGAAACCCCGTTCGCTCGCGGCGGCGGTCGCGCTCACGCTCGCCGCGGTCAGCACCGCACCACCCGCCTCCGCCGCCACCGACTATCAGGCCGAGGACGCGACCATCTCCCAAGGTGTCGTCGAGTCGAACCACGCCGGCTACACCGGCAGCGGTTTCGTCAACTACGACAACGTCGCCGGCGGGTACATCGAATGGACAGTGACCGCCCCGGCCGGCCCGGCCGACGTGAGCTTGCGGTACGCGAACGGCACCGCGGCGACCCGGCCGATGGACTTCACGGTCAACGGCCAGCCCGGCGCGGTCGGCATCACGTTCCCCGGCACCGGCGCGTGGACGACCTGGAAGAGCAAGACCGTACGCCTGCAACTCGTTGCCGGTACCAACAAGATCCGCGCCCGCGCGACCAGCGCCGACGGCGGACCCAACGCCGACAAACTGACCGTCACTCCGACCAGCGACGACACCACACCGCCTTCCGCGCCGGGGAATCTGACCGTCAGCGACCTCAAGTCGAACGCCGCCACGTTCCACTGGACCGCCGCTTCCGACAATGTCGGCGTGGTCCGGTACGAGATCAACCGCGGCGGCAATGTACTGAAAGTTGTCGACGGCAACGTCCTCTCGGCAACCGTCGACACGTTGACGGCAAACACCTCGTACGACATCTCGATCGGCGCCTTCGATGCCGCCGGCAACGCTTCGCAACAAAGCAACGTCGTCACTTTCACGACACCAGGAAGCGGGGATACAACACCGCCGTCCGTGCCCGGGAACTTGCATTCGACCGGCACCACCGCGAACTCGGTTTCCCTTGCCTGGAACGCGTCCACCGACAACAGCGGGAGTATCGCCGGGTACGACGTGTACCAGGGTTCCGCGAAAGTCGCTTCGACCGGTTCGTTGACCACGACTGTCACGGGCTTGACCGCGAACACCGAGTACACGTTCACCGTCAAGGCCCGTGACCCTGACGGCAATGCATCCGCGGCGAGTAATCCAGTCACCGTACGTACATCGAGCGGAGGCACCGGCGGGATTCCGGCGTACGACAAGGACATCGCGAAGGTTGATCTCGGGTGGAGCGTGGCATTTCTCCCCGACGGGTCCGCGCTGGTGACGGAGCGGGATCGGTTCGAGGTCCTGCGGGTGACGGCGAGCGGCCAGAAGACGACGCTCGGAAAGGTGCCGGGCGTGGTCACGACAAGCGGTGAAGGCGGTCTGCTCGGGATCGCGTTGTCGCCGACCTTCGCGACCGATCATTGGGTGTACCTTTACCACACCGCCGCCAACGACAATCGTATTGTGCGGATGAAGTACGAGAACGGGCAGCTTGCGACCACGTCCGCTCCGGTGCTGACCGGTCTGGCGAAGAACCGGTATCACAATGGTGGCCGGATCGCCTTCGGGCCGGACGGGAAGCTGTACGCGACGGTCGGCGACGCGAAGAACTCCGGGAATGCGCAGGACAAGAATTCGCTGAACGGCAAGATCCTGCGGATGAATGCGGACGGTACGGTGTCGAGCGACAACCCGTTCTACAGCAGCGGCGGCAACGCGCGGTATGTGTGGAGTTGGGGACATCGGAATCCGCAAGGGCTGGCGTGGGATTCGCGCGGTCAGTTGTGGGCGGCCGAGTTCGGTGAGAGCAGCCAGGATGAGTTGAATTTGATCCAGAAGGGCGGGAACTACGGGTGGCCGGCGTGTGAAGGCACGATTGGCGACTGTGGTGGGTACATCGCGCCGAAACGTACTTGGCCGACCTCGCAGGCCGGGCCGAGTGGGATCGAGATCGTCAACGACTGGATCTACCTTGCCGGTGTCACGGGTCAGCAGCTTTGGGTGACGAAGATCAACTCGGCCGGTACTGGCGTCGGGACTCCGCAGGCGGTGTTTTCTGGTCGGTGGGGGCGGCTGCGGAGCGTTACTCGGACGCCCGATGGAGGTCTCTGGGTGACGTCCACGAACAACGACAAGAACGGCGGAACCCCAAGCACAATCGACAATGTGATCGTGCGGCTGAAGTTTTCGTAGCGGAACCCCCAGCACGATTGGCACTGTGATCGTGCGGCTGAAGTTCTAGGTCAGCAGGAGGGTTTTGCCGAGGGCGTGGCGGTTTTGGATGGCTGTGTGGGCCGCCGCGGCCTCGGCCAAGGGGAACGTCTGGCCGATCGTGGGTGTGAGCTTGCCGCGCGCGAGTTCGTCGAGCGCCCGACGGGTCAACTCCCGCGACTCGGCCGGCTCCGGGCGGAAGATCCCGACCGTCGTGACATCGTCCCGATCCGGCGCGGTGAAGTCGCCACTGGCCGCGCCGTACCCAAGGAACCGCCCGCCGGACCTCGTCGCCGCGTACGCCGCCTGGCCGATCGCCCCGCCGGCCCCATCGAACACAACATCGACCTCGCTCAACTGATCCGCCCAACCAGGCAGCGAGTAGTCAACAACCCGATCAGCTCCAAGCTCCTCGGCATACCGAAGCTTGCGCTCACCGCGGGCGGCCGCGATCACCGTCGCGCCAGTTGCTGACAGCAACGGAATCAGCCAGGACCCGAGACTGCCCGCGGCCGCCGTCACCAGCACCCGATCACCCGACTGCACCTGCCCTTGGGTCAACTGCTCCAGCGCAGTCGCACCATCGTGCAGCGCGGCTATCGCGGTACTCAGCTCGAGACCATCAGGCACCGGAAACACCTCATCGACCGGGACGACAGCCTGCTCGGCATATCCACCTCCGGCGTACGTGCCGACCGGCCCGGTACCGGCGATCACCCGTCGGCCGATGAGAGGATTGTTGACAACATCACCGACCGCGGACGCCACCCCGGCGACACCGGCGCCTGGGACAAAGGGCAGGTCGAGCTTGAAGTACTCCTGCCCCCACCCGGCCCGGAGTTGCGTGTCGAGAAACAGCACCTCCGCGACCGCGACGTCGATCACCACCTCGCCGGCGCCCGCCTCACCCGCCGGTGCCTCCGCCGCCTCAAGCACCTCAGGCCCACCGAACCGCTCCACTCGTACGACCCGCACCACGAACCTCCTCAGCTAGTCAGGTCTCCGACGCTAAAACCTGAACCAACGTTGAGGTCAAGAGTGGTGCAGCTGGAACTGCGCGCACTCCGGGTGTACGGCGGCGGCGCGCCGCACTGCCTGGTCGAGGGGGATGTCGTACGTGCGCAGGAAGAGCAGATTGTTGACAAAAGCCAGCGCGGCGCTGCCGTCCGGGTAGTCGATCGGCGCGACGTACGCGGCCGTACCCGCATGCTTGAACGCGGCAGGGAGGTCGCCGGCGCCGGTGAGACAGCCGAGGTTGATGACCGTCTTTCCGTTGAGGTGGGCGTGGTCGCGGATATCGGCAGGCGTGGCCGTCGGCTCGTCCGGGACCAGGATGCCGTGGTCGTCGCCGTGGCAGGACAGGATCACGACGTCGTCGGTCGGGATTTCACCGGCCAGCAGCTTGAGCAGTTCGGCACGGGAGCCGACCCAGTGCGTGGTGGTGCGGTAGTTGAAGCCCTCGAGGGTGGCGCGTACGGCGGATGCTTCGAGGGTGTCGTCGATCGCGACGATGGTGATGTTCTGTTTCGCTACATAGGGAATCGTGTGCATCTAGGACCTGCCGAAGTCGGCGTAGACGGAGATGCCGGTGGTCAGGGCCCGCTCGGCCAGGGCGAGGCGGCGGGCCATGGACGGGCGGAGACGAGGCGTGGCTTCGGCAAGCGTGAGGTAGTGGTAAGCGCGCGCCTCAGTGGGGTCGAGGGTGAGCGCGGCCGGGTCCGCGTGGGGCTCGGTCGGGTCGGCCGCGGCGCGTGCGAGGGCGTCGTGGTCGAGGGCGTCGTGGTCGAGGATTCCGCCGTCGAAGACGAAGGCGAGGGCGTCCGGCCACGGGCCCGCGGCCGGAATCCAGTCGACGACGAGTAGCGGGCCGATCTCCAGGTCGAGGCCGATCTCTTCCTTCACCTCGCGCCGGCACGCCTCGTACGGCGACTCGTTCTCCTCCACGATCCCACCAGGGATGTCGAGCGTCGGCTTGTACGTCGGCTCGAGAAAGAGAATCCGCCCACCCCGATCCCGGATCAGCGCACCACCCGCGGCCGTCTTCCGCGGCAGCCGCCCCGCGATCCCCGGATTGAACTCCGCCTCCGGCTCCCCCTCGGCAGCCACGTCATCTTGTCGGTTCACGCGTCTAGTCTCGTACACCAAGGAGAGGAGACCCGCATGCTACGAGGCCGATCCAAGAACGGGCACTGGTTCGGGACGGTGATCGACGCGCCGGATCCGCAGGCGCTCGGCCTGTTCTACCACGCGGTCCTGGGCTGGGAGATCCACAAGAACGAGCCGACCGAGTTCACGCTGGCCGTGCCGGGCAACTCGGAGACCTACCTGGCGTTCCAGCGGCAGACGTCCGCGCCCTGGGCTCGACCGGTGTGGCCGGCGGCCGAAGGGCAGCAACAGATGATGATGCATCTGGACATCGAGGTCGGCGAGCTCGATGCGGCCGTCGAGCATGCGGTTGAGCTGGGCGCGAAGGTTGCCGGGTTTCAGCCGCAGGAGGGTGTTCGGGTGTTGATTGACCCGGCGGGTCACCCGTTCTGTTTGTACGCGAACGGCTGAGGTTTCAGCGCAGCGCGCGGCTCATCCAGATCGAGTTGCCGTGTTCGGCGTTTTCCGTGACGCGATCGCTTCGCTCGAAACCTAGCTTTTCCAGCACCCGGAAGGACGGTGCGTTCCACTCGCGTACGGTCGCCCACAACCGCCTCCGGCCCGTACCCGCCGCCGCATCGACTATTGCGCGGGCGGCCTCGGTCGCGTACCCGTGACCGTGCGCACGGCGCGCCAACTCGTACGCGATCTCGGGCTCCTCGAAGGACGCCTGCCCGACGGTCAGCCCGCAGTACCCGACGAACTCCCCCGTCGACCGCAGCTCGATCGGCAGCAGACCGAGGCCCGGCGCGGCGCACAACGGGTTCTCGATCAGCCAACCGCGCATTTCCTCGACCGTCGGCCGCCCGTCGGCGTCGATCCGGCGCAGCGCCCGCGGATCCCGCTCGATCCACAACCCGCGGTGCGCCTCCGCGTCCGCCGGCTGCCAGGGCCGCAGTCGCAGCCGTTCGGTTTCGAGCTCGGTGGGCAGGTCGGCGTACATGGGCGCCACTGTAACCGCCGGGGATCGATCAGTTTTCAAGAAGCGTCCGCCGGGCGCGGGTTCCTAAGGTAGGTGGTGTTCAGACAGACCACCGGGAAGGGCACTTCGATGGCCACCAAGAAGAAGTCGTACGACGGGTTCACCGAGGCGGAGCGGGACGCGATGAAGGAGCGCGCCAAGGAGCTCAAGAGCACCGAGGACCCGGCCGAGGCGCAGCGCGCGAAGATCGCCGGGATGGCCGACGCGGACCGGGTGATCGCGGAACGGCTGAGCGAACTGATCGCCGAGGTCGCCCCGGAGCTGACGCCGAAACTCTGGTACGGCATGCCCGGCTGGGTGAAGGGCGGGAAGAACGTGTGTTTCTTCCAGGACGCGGCGAAGTTCAAGGCCCGGTACGCGACGCTCGGTTTCAGCGACAAAGCGCTGCTCGACGACGGCGACTTTTGGCCGACCTCGTACGCGCTGATCAAGCTGACGCCCGCGATCGAGAAGAAGATCGTTGCCTTGATCAAGAAAGCGGCCGGCTGACCGAGCGGGCGCGCACGCGTACCCGGCGCCCTTCAGCACTGAACAAGCTGAGCACCTCGACCTGACCGTTGCCGACGGCCCCGAACCAGTGCGGATGCCGGGTATCGAACTCAGCCGCGTCGCCGGGGCGGAGGACCAGATCCTCCGCACCCAGAACCAGCCGAAGCCGCCCGCTGAGCACATAGAGCCACTCGGATCCTGGGTGCGTGCGAAGGAACACGTCGGACTCACCGCTCGCGATCGTGAGTTTTGTTGCCTCGTTCACCGATCGACTCGCGGTCAACGTCAGGAAGGTCCGCCCACCGGCGCCGGGGTGCGGTCCGGCGACCAGTCGAGGGGCGGCGATGATCGTGTCGAGGGGGACCGCGAGGGCGGCGGCGATTCGGAGCAGCAGGTCGAGGGCCGGGCGGCGCTGACCCGATTCCAGGCGTGAGAGTGTGCTGGTGGAGATCCCGGTCGAACGGCTGAGGGCGGCCAGCGAGAGATCCTTCTGCTCGCGAATCCGGCGCAGTCGTGGCCCGAGGCGGTCGAGCGCGGCGTCAATGGCGTTCTGCACGTTCTGCACGTTCTGCGTGCTCTGGGTGGTCGGCATCTCAACAGCAGATCCCAGCCGTCCCAGTTCCAGCAACGAAAGTTGCCGATCCAGCACATCGCCGCCGACCGTTGCAGCATGAGAACCGAAGAACCATCACCTGGAGGTACGCCCGCCCCCGTCGGCGCAGCACCCGCGGCCGGTGGAGCCGCCGGTCAAGAGCAGTCGCGCGCCCCTCGTACGCCCGGGCGGCTTCCGTTTGCCGTGTACCTGCTGGGGTTCAGCTTGTTTGCGATGGGGAGCTCGGAGTTCCTGCTCGCCGGCGTACTGCCCGCGGTCGCGAGCGGGCTGCACGTCGACCTCGCGACGGTGGGTGGGCTGATCACCGCGTTCGCGATCGGTGTGGTGATCGGTGGGCCGCCGTTCGCGGTGATCAGCCGGCGCTGGCCGCGGCGTACGGCTCTCGTACTCACCCAGCTTGTTTTCGCCCTCTGTATCGCGATCGGTCTGCTCATCTCGACGTACGAGGCGCTGCTGATCACGCGCTTCCTCGCCGGCTTGGCGTACGCGGGGTTCTTCGCGGTCGCCGCCGTCACCGCAGTGAGTCTGGTACCAGCTGATCGAGCTGCCCGTGCATCCGGCGTCGTGGTCAGCGGACTCAGCCTCGCGATGATCCTCGGTGGCCCAGCCGGCACCGCCTTCGGCTACCGAACCGGCTGGCAAAGCGGCTTCTGGCTAGTAGTAACCCTCACCGTCCTGGCCGCCATCACGATCACCCTCGCCACGCCTCACCGCCCCCAACCAACGACCAAATCACCAGATACAAATCTCCGAAGAGAGTTGCGTACGCTCCGTCAACCGCGCCTGTGGACAGTTCTAGCAATCACCTTGCTGACGACCGCGTCGTACATGATCACCTTCAGCTACCTGTCCGAGCTGCTCACCCGCACCACCCGCATCCCCACCACCTGGACCGCCCCCGTGCTGGTCCTCTTCGGCCTCGGCGCCTACCTCGGCCTGGCAATCGGCGGCCGAATCGCCGACCGCCGCCCCCACCTGGCCCTCACCACCGGCACCATCGGCATCCTCACCACCTCAGCCCTCATCGCCACCCTCGCCCACCACGCATCCGCCGTAATCCCCCTCGTCTTCCTCCTGGGCGTCGCGGGCTTCATCCTCAACCCCGCCATCTACGGCCGCATCTTCACCCTCGCCCCCACCGCCCCCACCCTCGCCGGCGCCACCACCGTCTCCGCCTTCCAACTAGGCATCAGCTTCGTCCCCGCCCTAGCCGCCCTCCCCCTCCACCTAGGAGCCCCCCTCCCCACAATCCCCTGCCTAGGCACCCTCCTAGCCACCCTCACCCTCCCTCTCATCCTCCGGGACCACACCACCAAGCACCGCTAATCTCCAAGGCACCCATCAGCAACCAGCGAGGTGCCCATGAACCCGCCGTCGGACGACTCCGGTGCCGCCATCGACGCGCTGGTCGGCGGTGTGACCCGAAGGACAATCAACCGGGGCAACCGCGTCCTCACCTGGCTCGAAGCCGGCTCGGCCTCGCCGAGCGTCGTGTTCGAGGCGGGTGCAATGTCTCCGGTCGTCGGCTTTGCGGCGGTGTTCAAGGCCCTGGCGCCGGATCATCACCTGATCGCGTACGACCGCGCTGGGTACGGCGGGAGCACTCCGGTACCGCTCGATCTGAATCTCCAGCTCGGGGACCTCATCGCCGTACTCGAGCAGGCGGGACCTTCGATCATCGTGGGGCACAGCTGGGGTGGACTACTTGCCCAGCTGGCCACTTGGAACCGACCCGACCTCGTCACCGGGCTGGTACTGCTCGATCCAGCGCATGAGGTCTTCTGGCAGGAACTCACCGCCGACGAACGGGCGGCGATGGGCCGGCGCCCGGACCGGACCCGGCCCGCGTCAGCCGATTCGCGGTACGACGATGTGGTTGCCTTCGGCCACGAACTTGCCGAGGATGTCGTGCGCAGCGTCGACACCGCCGTACCCGTCGGCGAACTGTTGCGTCAGGCCTGCCTGTCCTACCTGCAGACCGACGAGCAACTTCTCGCCTACCTCGACGAGCTGCCGATGATTCTCGAGCACCTGGACGACCTCGCGGCGTACCGTGCGAGTGCGGTGTGGCCGAGCGTGCCGGTCGTATTGCTGACCGCGACCAAGGGACGGCCGGAGAAGTTCACGCCGCGGGTGATCGCGGTTCAGGAGGAGCTGGCGGCCCAGGCGCGAGGGCGGCATCTGGTGGTGCCGGATTCCGGGCACTATCTGCAGCTCGATCGGCCTGATCTGGTCGTCGAGTGCGTTCGGGAGGTCTCGCGGCGTCGCGAGTGATCTCGTACGTGGCAAGATCGGGTGGGTGCAGATTGGGATGTTGGGGCCGTTTGAGGTGCGTGGGGACGATGGGGGCGTCGTCGACGTGCCGGGGGCGCGGTTGCGGGGGTTGTTGATCGCGCTGGCGCTGGAGCCGGGGCGGGTGGTGCCCAAGGCGACGCTGGTGGACTGGATTTGGGGTGAGCAGCCGCCGGCGGACGCCGCGAATGCGTTGCAGCGGCTGGTTTCGCGGTTGCGGAAGGTGCTGCCGGTCGAGGGGCAGCCGGAGGGGTACCGGTTGCAGGTCGAGCCGGAGGCGGTGGATGCGGTTCGGTTCGAGCGGCTGGTGGCGCGGGCGCGGAGCGACCAGGACTCGCAGGGCGTACGGCTGCTTCGGGAAGCGCTCGGGTTGTGGCGGGGCGCCGCGATGCAGGATGTCGGACTGACGGAGAGCGGTGCTTTCGACGCGGCCGTCACCCGCCTGGACGGTCTGCGCTTGACCGCGATGGAGGATCGCTACGACGCGGAGATCACCCTCGGCCACGGCGCGGACCTCGTCACCGAGCTGACCGATCTCGTCCAAGCACATCCCGTACGCGAACGCCTCGTCGCCGCGCTGATGCGCTCCTTGGTCGCATCCGGTCGGGACACCGAAGCACTCCGGGTGTACGAACGTACCCGGGAGACCCTCGCCGACGAGCTCGGCGTCGACCCCTCGCCCGAACTGTCCGCGCTGCACGTCGCGCTGCTCCGCGGCGAACTGGTGCGCCGCGAGGAGAAGCGCAACACCAACCTGCGCGAGGAATTGACCACGTATGTCGGCAAGGACGCCGACATCACCGCCGTACGCGAACTCATTGGCGACCATCGGCTGACCACGCTGATCGGTCCGGGCGGTTCGGGCAAGACGCGGCTGTCCGCGGAGACGGCGCGTACGCTGCTCGCCGATCTGCCCGACGGCGCCTGGATGGTCGAGCTCGCGGCCATCCACCCGGACGGCGACGTCGCGCAGGCAACGCTCAGCGCCCTCGCGCTCCGCGACGCGCTGCTCGGCGAGGCGCCCGACACCGACCCGACCGACCGAGTGATCGCGGCGGTGCGGGAACGCGCGATGCTGCTGATTCTCGACAACTGCGAGCACGTGATCGAGTCCGCGGCGACGTTCGCGCATCGGGTACTGGGCGAATGCCCGCGACTGCGCATCCTGGCGACCAGTCGCGAACCGCTCGGCATCACCGGCGAAGCACTGTGGCCGGTCGCGCCGCTCGTCCTGCCACGGGAGACGGCCGATCCGGACGAGATCGACGCGTCGCCAGCGGTCCGGCTGCTGCAAGATCGGGCCACCGCCGTACGCAAGGACCTCGTCACCGATCCGCAAACGCTGGCCCGGATCTGCCGCGCCTTGGATGGGATGCCGCTCGCGATCGAGCTCGCCGCGGCCCGGTTGCGCACCATGTCGCTCGAGCAGCTCGCGACCCGTCTCGACGACCGCTTCCGCCTGCTCACCGGCGGCAGCCGTACCGCGCTCCCCCGCCACCGCACGCTCCGCGCGGTCATCGACTGGAGCTGGGAGCTGTTGTCGGACGCCGAGCGGTCCGTACTGCGCAGGTTGTCGGTGTTCTCCGGCGGCGCGAGCCTCGAAGCGGCCGAAGAGGTCTGCGCGGGCGGCTCGGTCGAGTCGTGGGAGGTGCTCGATCTGCTCACCGCGCTGACCGAGAAGTCCCTGGTGGTGACAAAGGACGAGGGCGCCCCCAGGTACCGGATGCTTGGCACGATCAAGGAGTACGCCCAGCAGCGGCTCGACGAAGCGAACGAGGCGGTGTCGGCGCGGCGTACGCATGTCGCGCACTTCACCGAGCTGACCAACACCGCGGACCCGCACTTGCGCCGCGCGGAGCAGCTCGAATGGCTCGCGATTGTCGAACCCGAGCACGACAACATCGCCGCCGCGATGCGCTGGGCGCTCGGCGCCGGCGAGGGTGAGCTCGCGATGCGGCTCGGGGCCGCGGCCGGCTGGTACTGGTGGTTCGCGGGGCACAAGGTCGAGGGCAGCGAGTTCCTGATGGCGGCGCCGGACGTGCCCGGCGAGGTGCCGGACGAGGTCCTGGCGGTCGTGTACGCGTTCGTCACCGGATTCATGACGTCGGGGCGCGGGCGCGATCAGACCAGCGCTGAGGAATGGATCCGGAAAGCCGCCGAGGTCAGCCGCCGGGTCCGGAACACGCACCCGGCGGTGACGCTCGCGGAAGCGCTGGAGCGGCTGCTGGCGGGTCCGAGTGCGTTCGTGTCCGCGTTCGAGCCGCAGCTGACTGACGACGACCCCTGGGTACGGGCGTTGGCGCGGCTGCAGACCGGGAAGATGCGGATCATGCTCGGTGATGGCGATCGGGAGGCGGATGCGGCGCTCGAAGCCGCGCTGGCCGAATTCCGGGCGATCGGTGAGCGGTGGGGCATCTCGTTCGCGTTGACCGAGCTGGCCGACCGGCTGGCCGTCCGCGGCGAGTTCACTGAGGCCTGCGAGTACTTCCGCCAGGCGGTCGAGGTCGCGAACGAAGTCGGCGCCGCCGAGGACACGGTCCGGCTGCTGTCGCGGCAGGCCCAGCTGTACTGGCTGGCCGGCGATCACGAGGCGAGTGCAGCGGCGATGGCGGACGCGCAGCGCCAGGCGGAACGGGTCGCCTGGCCGGAAGCGCTGGTCGAGCTCGCCCGGGCCAAGGCCGAGCTCGCGCACTGGCGCGGCGATGCCGACGAAGCGCGCCGCCAACTGAACCTCACGACCACGCTGCTGGGTGCTGACGCCGAGCGGCCGAACTTGCGGGCGATGCGGTTCGACCTCCTCGGATACCTGACCGATGACGTCGACGAGTCGTGGGAGCACCGCAGCGCGGCGGTGCAGGCGGTGAGCGAGAGCCCGCATCCGCCGGGGATCGCTCAGGTGCTCGTCGGCGTGGCGGATCTGGCCGTCCGGACCGAGCAGTACGAGCAGGCCGCCCGGCTGCTGGCCGCGAGCGCTGCCCTTCGCGGGCTGCCGGACCGGTCCAACCCGGACCTGACCCGGATCGAGGCCGAGACGCGCCGCCGCCTCGGTGACCGGAAGTTCACCGAGGCGACGGAGGAGGGACGGCAGGCGGACTGGCACGAACTGGTCGCGGTCACGCTCGCTTCTTGAAGGTCGCGGTCGCTTCTTGAACATCACGCTCGCTTCTTGAACGTCGCGGTCGCCCAGACGTACCCGACGACCGCGATCCCGACCAGCCAGGCCAGCGCCGCGAGCAGGTCGCTGGTAGCCGCCGAACCGCTGAGCAGGCCGCGCAGGCTCTCGATGATCGGCGTGAACGGCTGGTACTCGGCGAACTGCTTGACGCCTGGACCCATCTTGTCGGCCGGAACGATCGCGCTGCTGAAGAACGGCAGCATCACCAGCGGGACCGAGGACAGGCCGGCCGTCTCCGGGGTCTTGGCCGCGAGGCCGAGCGCGACGGTCAGCCAGCCGGTGGCGAGGCCGAGCAGGACGACCAGCCCGATCACGCCGAGCCACTCGACCGCGTTCGCCGACGGGTTGAAGCCGAGCGCGAACGCGACCCCGATGATCGCCGCGATCGCGATCAGGTTGGTCAGCAGGCTGGCGATCACATGCCCGGTCAGAACCGCGCCGCGGGGTACGTCCATCACCTTGAACCGGTTGATGATGCCCTTGGTCATGTCGGAGTTCACCGAGGTCGCGACCGCGCCGAGCCCGTAGCAAACCGCCAGCAAGAGCATGCCGGGCGTTGCGTAGTCGACGTACGGGACGCCGACGCTGAATGCGTCACCGAGCATGTAGACGAACATCAGCATCACCACGACCGGCATCAGGACGGCGTTGAACACCGAGATGGGATTGCGGGCGATGTGCTTGAAGTTGCGGCGCAGCATCACGATCGAGGGGTTCTTCATTTCGCTGCTACCTCCGCGTTGTCGTTGCCGGTCAGGCTGTCGCCGCCGGTCTGGGTGTCGTGGCCGGTCAGGGCCAGGAAGACGTCATCGAGATCAGGGGTGTGGACGGAGAACTCGTCCGCGTCCAGGCCGGCGTCGTCGAGCCGGTCGAGCAGGGCGCGGACCGACTTGGTGCCGGCGTCGCTGGGCACCCGCAGGGTCAGCGCGTCGTCGTCGCGGGTCGCACCGGGCATGATCGCCGCGGCCGCGTCGAGCTCGTCGGCGCTGCCGAAGCGGAACCGGACGTGAGTACCGGGGATCTGCCGCTTGAGCTCGTCCGGGGTGCCCTGGGCAACCAATCGGCCGTTGTTCAGCACCGCGATCCGGTCGGCCAGCTCGTCGGCCTCGTCCAGGTACTGCGTGGTGAGAAAGATGGTCACGCCGTCGGCCACCAGTTCGCGGACGATTGTCCACATCGTCCGGCGGCTGCGCGGGTCCAGACCGGTGGTCGGCTCGTCCAGAAAGATGATCCGCGGATCGCCGATCAGCGTCATCGCCAGGTCGAGCTTGCGGCGCATCCCACCTGAGTACGTCGCCGTGCTCTTGTCAGCCGCCTCCACCAGGTCGAATCGCTCCAGGAGATTGTTGACAATCTGCTTGTCGTCAATCCGAGTGCTCTTCGATCGGGCCGGCGACAGGTCGACCATCAGTTGCAGGTTCTCCCGGCCGGTGAGCAACTCGTCCACCGCGGCGAACTGGCCGGTGACCCCGATCGCGGACCGCACCGCCTTGGGCTCGGACACGACGTCATGCCCGGCCACCCGGACCGTGCCGCCGTCGGCCTTCGTCAGCGTGGTGAGCACGTTGACGGTTGTCGTCTTGCCGGCCCCGTTCGGGCCGAGCAGGGAGAAGACGGTGCCCGCGGGGACCTCGAGGTCGATGCCGTCGAGCACTGTCTTGTCGCCGAATGTCTTGCGCAGTCCAGTGACCGCGATCGCCGAAGTTGTCATGTCATCACCTTCGGCGGACGCCCTGACACCGGTCTGACACCGCGCCTACACCGTGTCAGCACCCATGTCCGCGCCGGCCCGCTCGCCGTGGCGGCGCGGTGTCAGGACAGCTCAGCAGAGTTGCTCTCGTGACCGGAACAGCCGGTCAGCAGACCACGTGATCGGCTAGCCGGTCACCAGTCCGCGTGATCGGGACAGCCGGTCACCACATTCGACCGAGGAGCACAGAGATGACCACCTTCAGCACCCCCGCGCCGATCACCGTCGCCGTCGACATCATCTTCGGAGACATCACGGTCAGCGCCGGCGACCGTACCGACACCGTGGTCGAGGTGCGGCCGACCGACCCGGGCTGGGCGCTGGACGTGAAGGCCGCCGAGCAGGTCGTGGTCGAGTTCACCGACGGCAAACTGCAGATCAAGCACCCGAAGCTGCGGACGGTGTTCATGAAGCGGTACGGATCGGTGCAGGTCCTCGTCCAGCTGCCGACCGGGTCGGATCTTCAGGGGTACACGGCCAAGGGCGCGTACGTCGTCGAGGGCGAGGTCGGCGCGTGCGAACTGAAGACGGCGAACGGGGACATCCGCATCCACAAGGTCAGCGGCGAACTGCGCGCCAAGTCAGCCACCGGCGACATCTGCGTGGACGCGGTCGCGACGACGGTCAAGGCCCGTACGGCTGCCGGAAACATCCGCGTCGGCGAGCTCGGCACGGGCACGGTCGACCTGTACACCCCGACCGGCGAAGTCGAGGTCGGCATCCCCGAAGGCACCACCGCAACCGTGGACGCGCACACCTCGGTCGGCCGGATCTTCAACGACCTCGAAGCCCCCACCAACCCCACCCGCACAGTCACCCTCCGAGCCCGCACCCACGGCGGCAACATCACCCTCCACCGCCCCTGACGCCCACCCGCCTGCCACCGCTCAGCATCCGTCTGATGCTGCCCCGCCTGATGTTCTTTCGGCGGTTCGACAGGAGGTGTGTGGTGCTGGGTAGTGCACCTGAGCGTGGCGGGCCTCGTGTGTACGGTGTCTCGCGGGTGTACTACCTGTTCATCTGCTGCTTCTGCTCGGCGGCGAGGCTGGCGAGAAGGTGGAGTTTCTCGGCGGATGGGCTGCCGGGTTCGGCGGTGTAGACGAGCAGGACCAGGCCGGGATCAGCGGTGAGCGCGAGCTCCTCGTAGACCAGCGTGAGTTCGCCGACCTCCGGGTGGTGGAAACGTTTGGTGCCGGCGCCGTGGGTGCGGACGTCGTGCGCGCCCCACAGCCGCCGGAAGGTCTCGCTCTGAGTGGAGAGCTCCCCCACCAGGTCCTGCAGACCACGGTCATGCGGGTCGCGACCGGCCTCCGCACGCATGATCGCAACGCACATCTGCGCGAACAGATCCCAGTCCGGGTAGAACTCACGCGCCGCCGGGTCGAGGAACTGGAATCGCGCCAGGTTCGGCGTACGCCCGCCGTCGCCGATCACCGGCGAGTAGAACACGCGGCCGAGCGCATTCGTCGCAAGCAGATCCTGCGCCGGGTTGCGAACGAACGCGACCCCATCAGTGATTGCCTCCAGCGCCCATTGCAGACTCGGCCGGTTCGCCATCTGCCCGGTGGACCGACGCCGCCGGCGACCGGAGGACGGGATGCCATCGGCCGCCCGGGCGAGATCGAGCAGATGCGTCCGCTCGGTGTCATCGAGCCGAAGCGCCTGCGCGAGCCCCTCCAGTACGGCGGCCGACGCGCCCGCGATCGCGCCTCGCTCGAGCTTCGCGTAGTACTCGATGCTCACTCCGGCCAGAATCGCGACTTCGCTCCGCCGCAGACCGGGCACCCGCCGCTGTCCGATTGTCGGCAATCCGACGTCGGCCGGCGTCAGCTTGGCCCGGCGCGAAATCAGGAACTCGCGGACCTCGGCCTTGTTGTCCATGCCATCGACGGTACCGGCAACGCGCCGCGCGAGGGGTGCCCTGCCGGTACACCTCAGGAGCGTGACTTCCTCGCGGCCATGGACGGCGCGTTTCCTGGTGCAGTGATCCGATCGCGGCAGGCTGCACTGACCACCACGGTACTCGGGACAGTTGTACTGATCACCGCGATCGCCCCGCTGGCCACGGACATGTACGTACCGGCGTTCCCTCTTGTCGCCCGCGATCTCGACGCAAATGCCACTGAGGTACAGCTCACGCTGACGACCTTCTTCGTCGGCATGGCCTTGGGCCAGCTTTTCGGCGGGCCGTTCTCGGATCGCGTCGGGCGACGGCGTCCGCTGCTGGTTTCCTTGCTGGTACTGACGGCCGCGTCGGTGCTGTGCGGCGTCAGCCCGGCCATCGGGGTGATGATGTTTGCCCGGTTGATCCAGGGGTTCAGCGGCGGCTGGGCGATGGTGATCGCGCGGTCGATCGTCGTCGACCTGACTTCGGGGCCGCGGCTGGTCCGGGCGATGAACCTGGTCGCTGGGGTCGCCGGAGTCGCGCCGATCGTGGGGCCGTTGCTTGGGGCAATGATCTTGCAGTTCTCGCACTGGCGGGTGTCGTTCTGGGTCGTTGCCGGTCTGGCCGCGGTGATGGTGATCGCGGTTGCGGTCGGCGTACCCGAGACCTTGGCTGCGCGGCATCTAGGCAGTCTCACCGAGCTGGTCGCCTCGGCCGGGCAGGTGCTGCGGGAGCGCGTGTTCACCGGCTACCTCGTGGTGTTCGCGTTCTCGATGGGCACGATCTTCGCGTACGTGGCCACCTCGTCCTTCGTACTTCAGCCGATGAACGGCCTGTCGCCGGTCGCGTACTCGGTGGACTTCGCGTTCAATGCCGTTGGCCTGACCATCGCCACGCTGATTGCCGGACGGCTCGCCGGGCGCGTTCCGACTCAGCGGGTGATCAGCGTCGGATTGTTGACAACCGGCATCGCGGGCGTACTGCTGTTCGTCGGCGCACTGTTCGGGATGCCGTTGGTGATCGCGCTGATCGGGTTCTTCGTACTGATGACTGCTCAAGGACTGATCGGGCCCAATGCCGGTGCGCTCGCGTCAGGCGCCGTACCCGAACATCCTGGTACCGGTTCGGCGCTACTTGGTTTCCTGCAGTGGTGCATGGCCGGTGTCATCGCGCCGATCGCGGGCCTCGGCGGGGAGCACACTGCCGTACCGATGGCGAGCATCGTGCTCGTACTCACCGCGCTCTCCGCACTGGCGATTCTTCAGACCACGGCGAGGGCGGCGCGGGCATGGGCTTTGGCCGCCGCGCGGGTCGGGGCGGGGCGAAGGCCGAGTAGGCGTTGACGGTGCGGTTCGCCGAGAAGGTACGCCGGGTCGCGATGGCGGAGGTGCCGACGCCCTACGCGAAGTCCCTCGAAACCGCCGCCCTCCAATCCCCCGAGGACGCCGCCACAGCCATCCGCCAACCCTGACCGCCGTAGCCCGCCACCACTGACCCGACCCGCCGGCCGCCGACCTGTTGAAGAGGACCCATGACTGACATCCTCATGCCCCGCCTGTCCGACACCATGACCGAAGGCGCGATCGCCAGCTGGCACAAACAACCCGGCGACCTCGTAGCCGCCAGCGACGTCCTGGTGGAGATCGAAACCGACAAGGCCCTGATGGAACAAGAGGCCCACGAACCCGGCACCCTCACCGAAATCCTCGTCCCAGAAGGCGAAACTGCCCCCATCGGCACCCCATAGCCCGTCTCACCCCCACCACCCCATCCACCTCCCCCAACCCGTCCGCCCCCGCCGTATCCCCAGACCCGTCCGGACCTGGCGCGCGGCGGCTCGCAACGCCGCTCGTACGCCGGATCGCCCGCGAACGCGGCATCGATCTGTCGACAATCCCCGGCACCGGCCCCGGCGGCGCGCCCGCAAACGCCTCCGCTACACCCTCACCGCCGACCACCGCATCATCGATGGCGCCCCGGCCACCCAGTTCCTCGTCACCCTGACCGGACTCCTCGAAAACCCACTGAGAATCCTCGCCTGACATCCGGTCCGGCGCCGGGTAGGTTCAGTTGGCGGCACCGATCGCAGCGTGGCACCAGGAAGGCGGAACGATGAGAGCTCTCCTCACCTCATCCGGGATCAAGAACGCAAGCATTAACGACGCGCTGGTCGACCTCCTCGGCAAGCCCGTCGCCGAATCGAACGCCCTCTTCATCCCCACCGCCATCTACCCGTTCCCCGGCGGCCCCGGAATGGCCTGGCGTGCCCTCTCCGGCCAATCACCGTCACCGCTCTGCAACCTGGGCTGGAGATCCCTCGGAATCCTGGAACTGACAGCCCTTCCGAGCATCGACAAATCCGCCTGGGAACCAACCGTCCGCGACACCGACGCAATCCTGGTCTGGGGCGGCGACCCTTTGTACTTGGCCAGCTGGATGCACCGCTCCGGCCTCACCGACCTATTGCCCACCCTGCGTCCAGAAATCGTGTACGTAGGCGTGAGCGCCGGCGCAATAGCCGCGGCAACCACCTTCGTCGAAACGTACACAGAACCGCCCCGCGGCGAAGACCGCCCGCTCAAATCAGAACCCGCCGTCTTCACCACCCCCGAAGGCGACGTCAACCGAACCCTCGTCACCGGGCGAGGCGCCGGCTTGGTGGACTTCGCCGTAATCCCCCACCTGAACCACCCGGACCACCCCGACGCCTCTCTCCCCAACGCAAAACTCTGGGCGTCCCACATCCCCACCCCCACCTACGCCCTGGACGACGAATCCGCCGTCAAAATCACCGAATCCACCACCGAGGTAATCTCCGAAGGCACCTGGCACCTCTTCAACGCCTAACCGGGTGATCGAGGAGCGTTTCCGGCATATACGGGGAGAATCTCTCCTACGTGTGCAGCAAAACGCTCCTACGAAGAGGTTCCGGCCAGCGGATCACATGCGGGCGCGTAGTACGTCCACTTCCCCACCTGGCGTGAACGGGTCGAAGTCGTGTTCGATCAGCCAACGGGTCGCGAGCAGGCTGCGTACTGACCACCAGGCGTGAATCACGTCGACATCAACGCCCGTACCGTACCCCTCGACGACATCCCCAAGACGGTCCGGATGCGCAAGCGTCAACGTGGCAAGGTCGCGCAACCCATCGCCACTACCCGCCTCGGACCAATCGATGATGCCGGTCAGCTCATCACCTTCCACGAACACATGCGCCACGTGCAGATCCCCATGCGTGAACACCGGGGTCCACGGCCGGAGCGCCGCCTCCGCGACCTCCCGGTTGCGCGTCACCAGGTCCGCGGGCAAGATCCCGCCGGACACCAACCGCTCGCACTCAGCGTCAAGGTCCGCCGCCAGCTTGTCGAGGTTCTGGCCGCCCCGGCTGGTCCATGGCGGTAGCGGTGCATCATGCAACTTCCGTACCGCCGCACCTGCCGCGGCCCACGCCGCCGGCGACGCGGTCGACGGCTCGCCAAGCGTCGCGAGCACCGTCCCCGGCACCGCCGAGATCGCAAGCACAGACGGCTGCCGCCACAAAACCCGCGGAGCCGGCACGGGCACCAGCGCGAGCGCCTCCACCTCACGATCGATCCGCGCCTGATCCCCATCCACCTTCAGGAACACGTCCCCCACCCGCAACGTAGCCCGCTCAGAGTGCGCCAAAACGACCTCAACCTCATCCATGGCCACCCAGTATGTCCACCCCATCCACCACCCGTCGCGGCATTTACCACGCACGAACCCTCGTACCTCCACCCAACCCAAACCACCCCTCAGACCGTTCGGCTCGCCATCCAGCATCCGTAGTTAATGGCCGCTAGATCGACCATTGTCGTGTATAGTGGTCACTCTGGCGGCCATTAAGTTAGGTGGTGACATGGTGTCCAGACCCACCCCGGCGCGCGTCCGCCTGGCCGCGCAGCGTGTCGGCGGGCATCTTGCTGCGTGGCGCAAGTTGCAAGGGCTGACAGCAGCGCAGGTTGCCGAGCGTGCGGGAATCTCGCGTGGGACGCTGCGGAGGCTGGAGCAAGGCGAGACCAGTGTCAGCGTCGATGTCCTGCTCAACGTCGCCCGGGTGCTGGGCGCGCTCGACCGCGTCGCCGAGTCGCTCGATCCATACGAGACAGAGCTCGGCCGGGCACGCGCGGACGAGGTCCTCCCACAACGGGTCCGGCCATGACGAATTCGCTGCTGGTGTCCACCGAGATCGACGGCGCGGTCGTCGATGTCGGCACGGCGTACTTCACCCGTCGTCGTGGCGCATCCTCCACATCCTTCCGCTATGCCCCGGGCTACCTCGGCCGCAAAGGCGCGTACGCCATCGATCCCGCCCTCGAGTTGTTCGCCGGCCCTGGCCAGACCGACGGCCTTCCCGGCGCGTTCGCGGACTGTTCGCCGGACCGGTGGGGCCGGAACCTGATCAGCAAACGCCTGCAGGCACTCGCACTTCGGGAGAATCCGGTCGCCCCGGCACTCAGCGATATCGACTTTCTGCTCGGTGTCAGCGATCTGACCCGGCAAGGCGCACTGCGCTTCAAGATCGATGCCGACGGCCCCTTTCTCGATCCGGACCTGCAGGTGCCGAAGCTGATCGAACTGCCCAGGCTGCTGTGGGCCGCCGACCAGGTGGCCAACGACGGCGGCGACGATCTCGCCGCGATCAAGGCCTTGCTGGACGCCGGATCGGGCTCCCTCGGCGGCGCCCGGCCTAAGGTATCGGTCAGTGACGGGGAGCGCCTGCTGATCGCCAAGTTCCCGCACCGAGGCGACGACTGGGACGTGATGGCCTGGGAGAAGACCGCGCTCGACCTGGCCGAGCGGGCCGGGATCGAGGTACCGGCGAACGAACTGCTGGGGATCGACGGCCGGCACATCCTAGTCCTCGAACGGTTCGACCGGAACAACGGACGGCGCCGGGGTTACATCAGTGCGATGACACTGATCGAGGGTCGCGACGGTGAGGTCAGAGATTACGTCGATGTCGCCGAAACGTTGCCCGAGTACGGTGCCCGGGTCCGCGCGGATCTGCACCAGCTGTGGCGGCGGATCGCCTTCTCGGTCGCGATTCACAACACCGACGACCATCTCCGCAACCATGGCTTCCTGCGCGATGGCGCCGGCTGGACGCTGTCACCCGCATTCGACATCAACCCGAATCCGGTCGTCGGCGAGGAGCGTGTGACCGGAATCGGCGGCGCCCGTCACCGCACGGACGAGGTCGCCGGCCTGATGGCGTACGCCGAGACGTTCGACCTCGACCCGAGTGAAGCCCGGCAAACGCTACGCGAAGTCAGCGACGCGACGGCAGACTGGCGAACCGTTGCGGCGTCGCATGGAATCAGCGCGGCTGAACGTCAGCGCTTCGAGCCGGTGTTCGAGGGGCTGCGCGAACAGTTCAGCAGCGACGCGGGCGTCGTCGGCAAGGCCCGGTCGCGGGTGCCCAAGGGCTCTGAAGGGGCCGGCAGGTTCGCCTCCGGCGCCAAACGGTCGGCTGATTGACCGGGCCGGAAACTGCAACTACGGTAGTGTCAGTTGGGTCGATGGCGGGAGGGTGGATGACTGTCAGCAGCAGGAGTGCGGTGGCCATTCATGCGCTGACGATGCTGGCACGGTGGTCGGAGCGTACGTTGACGTCCGGGGATATCGCGGACAGCTTGGAGAGCAATCCCGTTCTGGTTCGGCGCATTCTGGGTACGTTGCGCGACGCCGGCTTGGTGCAGTCGACGGAAGGGCGTGGGGGCGGGTGGACGCTGGCGCGTGCGCCTCGGACGATCACGCTGTACGACGCGTACGCCGCGGTCGAAACCGGGCCGGTGCTCACCGGTCACGCCCATCCGCCGAGCGCCGAATGCGAAGTCGGGCGCAACATCCAGGCGCTGCTCGAAGCCGAGTTCCGCGCGGCCGAGGAGGCTCTGGATGAACGGCTCCGGCGTACCACGATCGCGCACCTCGTACGTCAGGTGCTGGCAAAGGAACGCGAACTCAACCTGCAGCGCTGACCAGGCCGGGATGCCATGTCCCGGCCTTGCTTTTCGTCTTAACTGTAACCATCCCAGTATCAGTTACCTTCTCGGAGGACTTATCGCATGGCGGCAACTACTGAGCGCGCCCCCGTCCGGATCTCGCTGCTGGCCTTGCTGATGCCGGCCATGCTGGTCACGGTCGTCGCCAGCGACATGGTCAATCTGATGCTGCCGTCGATCGGGAAACAGTTCGGCGCCTCCGAGGCGGAGCTCGCCTGGGTCGTCACCGGTTTCCTGCTGATGTTCTCGATCGGCATCCCTTGCTACGGCCGGATCTCGGACCGCGTCAGCCTGCGGCGGCTCTTCGGCTTCGCGTTGTCGGTGTACGCGGCGGGCAGTCTGCTCTGCGCACTGGCACCGAGCCTCCTCGTACTGGTCGCCGGCCGCATCGTCACCGGAGCAGGCGCGGGCGCGATTCCGGTGCTTGCGATCGTCGCGGTCACGCGCCTCATGCCAGAAGGACAACGGGGCATGGGCATCGGCGTACTGTCCGCGTCCGCGGGCATCGGCACCGCCGCGGGGCCTGCGCTGGGCGGCGGGATCGGCCAGTACCTGGGCTGGTCCGCGCTGTTCTGGTGCATGTTCGCGCTCGCGCTCGTACTTCTACCGGCGGCCCTGCGCGTACTTCCTGACGAGCGACCGTCCGATGCCGGCAAGTTCGACTTCGTCGGAGGCGCGCTGCTCGGGGTCGGCGCCGGGCTGCTGCTGTTCGGCATCACGCAGTTGCAGGTTGCCGGGCTGTCGGCGCCGACTTCTTGGGCGAGTCTGACGGTGGCGGTACTTGCACTCGCGCTCTTCGGTTGGCGCACCGCTCGGGTCGCGCATCCGTTCGTACCGCCAACATTGTTTGCCAACCGCACCTATCGCACCTCGGTCGTGATCGCGTTCCTGGTGATGGCTGTGAACCTGGGCGCCTTGGTGTACGTGCCGCTGCTGCTCGTCGAGGTGAACGGGCTCACGCCGGGAGAGGGCGCTCTGGTGATGGTCCCTGCGGGCGTCGCGATCGCCGTCCTGTCGCCCTTGATCGGCCGCCTCGCCGACCGGATCGGTACGCGACCGCTGGTACTCGCCGGTCTCGCAGCCGTCTTTGTGTTCGCGCTGTTCCTGTCCACCTTTGCGGGGAGTGCGTCGGTCGTGCCCGCGGGCGTCGGCGTCCTCGGGCTGAGCATCGGCTTCATCTTCGTGATCACTCCAATCATCAGTGCCGCGGCGGGATCGTTGCCCACAGCACAGGTCGGCGTCGGCCTCGGTCTGCTGCAGGGCGCCCAGTTCCTCGGCGCGGGCGCCGGCCCGGCGATCTTCGGCGTACTCGTGACCGCGGTGCGCGAAGGCGGCGGAGATGCGACAAATCCCTTACACACAAGCGTTTCCGGCGCTGGGTACTCGGATGCGTTTCTGCTCATGGGCGCGGTTGCCGCCGCGGCCCTTTTGACCGCGATCCGGATGCGCGCAAGGGCGGTCCGATGAAGACGGTCGTTATCACGGGCGGTACTTCGGGTATCGGCGCGGCGCTGGCCCGTACATACGTTGCACGAGGCAATCAAGTGATCGTCATCGCACCCGATCCCGTGAAAGGACAGCGCTTTCTCGATTTGGCCGGGGAGCGTGGCCGGTTCATTCAGGCCGACCTCAGTTTGGTGAGCGAGAACCGGCGGGTCATCAACGTACTGGAGGAAACGACGCCCGCGATCGATGCGCTCATCCTGTGCGCACGGTTTTTCCGCTCCCACCGATTGGTGACCACCGAGGGATTCGAACACAACTTCGCACTGTTCTACTTGAGCCGTTACCTGCTCTCGCACGGTTTGGCCGATCGAATGGATCAGGCCGCCGATCCCGTCATCGTGAACGTCGCGGGCCCCGGCGTCGGCCCACCGACCGTGAATTGGCAGGACCTAGGCCTCGAACACAACTACGACGGCTGGACCGCAATGGCCCAAGGCGGTCGCCTCAACGATCTCCTAGCCGTCTCCTTCGCCGCCGAACAGCACCGTACGCGCTACGTACTGCACTTCCCCGGCGGCACCCAAACAGGTTTCGCCGGCGAATTCGACCCCGCCACCGCCACCCAAATCGCCGAAATGAAACGCACCGCCCAACCAGTCGACCAGGCAATCGTCCCCATCATCAAGCTCATCGACAAACCACCCCACGACCCCCTGAGCGCCTTCCTCCTCGACACCCAACTCAACCTCCACCACCCCACCTTCAACCCAACCACAGCAGCCCACCTCAACCAACTAACCCACCACCTACTACAAACCCACCCCACCGCACCGGGCGACAACTCCTAAGCATGGAAGCACGCAACCGGCACGACTGTCCTCGGCTGGGAAACGTGGGGAAAGGAAAGGCGCCCGCTGGCTCAGCGAGCTAGCCGTTCCGGTTCGGCGGTTCGGGCTTGAGGTTGCCGAGGGACTCTGAGCTGGTCGCGGCAGGAGGGTGGGTGGTGATCACGCGTTTGATGCCGACCAGGACCTGGTAGCGCTCGCGGTTCGTGAAAGCTGACATGTCCCAGACGACGGGGCGTGCGGCCTCCGCGCACAGGTGCAGTACGCGTTCCTCTTCCACGCAGACTCCGACATGGGCGCCGTACGCATCGTTGGTGGTGTTGAAGAGCAGCAGGTCGAGCGGTCGTGCGGCCAGTACGCGAACCGTCGCTTGCGTGTCGGTCCAGAGTTCGCTGGAACGAAGAGCGGGTGCTGCCAGGCCGAACAGCCGCAGCACCTCGTACGCGAACAACTGACAGTTCGCACCGATCGCCATCCCGGGACGATCGCGCACCGCTTTGGAACCGGGATAACGCGAGCCTACGTACGGGACGTCCCAGAAAGCCGCCGGCAGTTGATCGAGCACCATGCTGCGTCCTAGGGCTGCAGCTGCGCGATGCAGGCGTGCATGATGCGCCGGGCGTGCTTCGCCGCGGCGTGGTCGCCGAGTAGTTGGATTTCTTGGTTCGCTGACATGGCGGCTCCGTTGAGGATGCTGACGAGGTCGTCCGGGTCTCCGCGGAGGTCACCGGCTGCCTGAGCGATCGTGATGTGCTCCCGGAGGAACCCGCGCCATCTGGACACGACGTCGTGCATGGCGTCTCGCAGCGGGCCGGGGCGGCCGTCGAGTTCGCAGGAGGCGGCGGTAACGAAACATCCGTTGGGGAACGGGCTGGCCTCCAAGTACTCGCACCATGCGTCGATCAGCGCTCGCAGGCGGGGAAGCCCGTCCGCGGTGGTCGCGCTGGGCTCGATGACGGCGGCGGTGAACATGTCGGCAGCCTGACGCACCACCTCGAGCTGGAGGCCCTCCCGGTTTCCGAAGGGGCCGACCACGCCGGCTTTGCTCATGCCGAGCGACTCCGCGAGCGGACCCAGGGTCAGCCCGAACAGACCTTCGACCGACGACTGCATCACGCCGGCGGCCACGATCCGCTCGCGGGTCTGCTGCGCCTCGTCCGCTGACTTCCTCATGCACCCCAGTTTAACGAACACTCGTTTGATATCTTTTAGCGAACGATCGTCCACTAAAGGAGTGTGTTGTGAAGGTTCGCTGGCTGGGATGGGCGGGCGTGGAGCTCGAAGCGGGTGGCGAAAGCCTGGTGATCGACCTTCTCGGCCGGCCAGAAGGAGTCTTGGAAGGCACCCCACTCGAAGCGCCGCTGCCCACGGTCGTGCCACCCGCGACCGAGGGCGATGTCCTGGCCGGGTTGTGCACGCACCTCCATCGCGACCACACCGACGCGGGCGCCCTCGCCACCGCCCTTCGCCCGGGCGGGAAAGTGCTGCACCCGGCCTCGTTCGGCGGCGACGACCACGAGAATCTCTGGACCCTCAAGGGCGATGCCGAGCTCGACCAGCATCGCCTGCCACGCATGGAAATGAGCTACTGGCAGACCACCCAGATCGGCCCTTTCACCATCGCTGCCGTACCGGCCGTCGACACCTTGGGCGACCCCCAAGTCTCCTGGGCCATCGAGGCCGAAGGCAAACGCGTGATTCACCTCGGCGACAGCATGTTCCACGGATACTGGTGGCGCGCGGCCCACCGGTACGGGCCCTTCGATGCGGTGCTGACTCCGATCAACGGTCCGACTGTCTGCTTCCCCCACTGTCAACCACCCAGCCCGTTCCCCGCATCACTCGACGACCAACACGCAGCCGTCGCAGCCCGCCTCCTAGGCGCCAAAGTCGCCATCCCCATCCACTACAACGGCTTCCACCTAAACAACTTCTACGAAACCAAACCGAACGAACTCACCCGTTTCCTCGCCGCAACCGAGAATGGGTCCTACGAAGTCGCCGCCCTCAAGCAAGGCGAAGAATTGACCTTGTGACACACCAAGCCCAGGTGGCTCGCGATTGAACCCTTGGCGGTACGTCGTCCTGACCCGTACTGTCTGCGCTGTGCCTCGAAAGATGGTGGTTCTCGCCGCCGGTGTGATCGGTGCAGTCGTCCTCGCCGCGATGGCCGTCGCACTCGACGCTCCCGCGTACCTTGCGTTCGGGGCGACGGCTGCCTTCGTCGCGATCGGATACGTACTGCCGTTCCGGGGCTTACCGCACTATCTCGCAACCCGCCAACCCAAGTCGGCAACCGGACAGTCCACAGCAACCGAGATCGTGCCCCGGGCCGCCGGGGCCTTCACCACCCTGGGCGTCGGCCTGACCCTGTTCTCCACGCAGGCAATCGAAGCCAACGATTCGGTGATCCAGGCCGCGGGATGGTTCGCCGTCGCGTTCGTCTCCGCCGCCGGCGCCATAACCGTCGCCGGCCTCCGCTACCTCGAACACCTGAAAGCAGCCAGAACCTCTTAGCGCCTGCCCGCTACGTGGACCGCACTCAGAATGCTCGACACTCCCGCCGGGTGCGCCAGCTTCAAGTCCGCAAGGTCACTCGGCCGGAACCAGCGCAGGTCGTCGTGCTCCGCAGGTTCGGCGTTGACCGGCTCCCCGTCCCAGCGCGTCACTAGAAACGCGTACATGTCGAGGTTCGGGTCGCTGATAGTCATCGGGACGCGTACGGGCTCATGCACGCGGACCCCAAGCTCTTCAAAGCACTCCCGCTCAACGGTCTGTTTCGGCAACTCCCCCGGCTCCACATGACCGCCAACAAGATCCCAACAGTCGGGATATACCTCCCGCCCCGGGTGACGATGCACCAACAGCACAAGCCCATCCCGCACCAGCGCAGCAACCGCGATCCGGATCTTCACCATGCCGCCACCCTAAGCACGAACGCGCTCCCGCGGCCGCCGCACAAGAATCGTCACCAGACCTCCCACCAAGATGAGACCGAAAGCGAGACAGGCCGCGGCCCATCGTCGGTACTTGTCGCGGTTGTCCAGCAGCCGCCACGCGTCGGCCTCGGCGATCGCTGTGTGGGGATCATCCGAAAAGTAGAGAATCCTCAGCGGAGCCGCATAACGGCTGCCCGAGTCAGGGCTCTGATGCTCCTCCTCGCGCGGGATCGGCGTATCCAAATCGATCCACAAGAGCTCCGTCTGAATGCGCCCCTGACCCGCACCCTCGAACTCGACCCGCACGTCCGCAAGCTGAGGCGCCCCTCGCCCCACCTGAACATCCAGAATCACCGGATCCGCCACAGCTGCGAGCCCCGTACTCAAAAAGTCCTGCCCCTCGTCGGCCCGGGACGTCAACTCAATCACCGCGATCCCCCCGTAGCCCGTACACACCGCAGCAACGACGCCGAGCCACGTCATCGGCCGTCTGCCAAACCCACTCCACCGCACGCCCAATGATCCCATCGCACCAACGATCACGTCCCCGCCACGCAGGCAGTACGCCGATATCGGATGAAGTTGAAAGACGGATGACGGCTGCAGAAAAACCATTGGTGTACATGCAGGTGCGCCGTCACGCTGGATGGCATGGAGCTCACCTTCCAGCATGATCCGCGCGGGGAGAGCCTTACGTTGATCCGCCGGGCGGATGGCGCGGTTTTCACGCTTTCGTCGTACTCCCGCAAGTGGCGCGTACCGCACGACCTCTCGCATGCGGTGACCGAACGGGAGCTCGGCATCCCCGACGGAATCGTCGGCGCGATCGCGGCGGTAATCCATGAAGCCGTCGAGAAACGGTTGCCAACGCCGTACGCCGACGTGCGGGAGAGCTGGGGAGTCATCTCTCAGGAGCCTTGTCCGTATTCGGACGAGGCCATCGACCGCGCTACTACGCTCTTGCGCAAACTGGACGAACAGTGGAGCGCTAGCTCCAAACCCCTGGAATTCCCATGGCCGACGAAACTACGGGCCGCCGACCCCAAGAGCACGCGAGCCCGGCCGCGCTAGATCACCTCCCCTAATTCGGTATACCCACGGCCGACTGCGTTCCAGCCGGAGACGAACCGCCCGGCCAGCAGAGAAGACCGTCACGACAGGACACGGTAGGTCACGTGTGTGACCAGGTTCGTTGCCCGCGCCGCTACCTGCTCCAGCTTCAGCGGCGGCACGTCCTCGAAGATCCGGGTCCCGGCGCCGAGTGTGAGGGGCGCGATGTGCAGGCGCAGTTCGTCGATCAGGCCCGCGGCGAGGTACTGGTTGATGGTGGTCGCGCCGCCCAGGATGCTGACGATGCCGTCGCCGGCCGCCGCGCGTGCCTGGGTCAGCGCGGACTCGATGCCGTCGGTGACGAAGTGGTAGGTCGTGCCGCCTTCCATCGGCTGCGGCTCGCGCGCGTGGTGGGTGAGGACGAAGACCGGCACGTGGAACGGCGGGTTGTCGCCCCACCAGCCGTTCCACTGCCGGTCCCACTCGCCCCGCACCGGGCCGAACATGTTGCGCCCCATGATGACCGCCCCGTACGTGCCCAGCTGGTCGATCTCGGCCCGATTCTCCTCGGGCTCGTCGGCGAACCAGGCGTGCAGCTTGTCGCCCCACCCGTCGCCGCCGTCATCGCCGAACGGCCGTTCCGCGGTCTGATTGAGCCCAGCCGAGTACCCGTCCGCCGAGACCGTGATTTCGCCGATCACTCGCATTGCCGTCCTCCTTGTCGTGGCCCATCTACTCTCAGCATGAAACTTATGGCGTTTAGTCTGGAGGACGTGCGTATTCCCGCCGTCGGTGTTGACGTTTTGCGTCCCGATATTGATGAGTTGCGGCTTGTGGCGTGGGGCGACGTGATGCGTACGGTGGGGGCGATCGAGCGCGGAGAGTATGCTCCCGCACCTGCTCAACCCTCTCAGCGTCTCCGTGAGCAGCTCGCCGACCCGAGGACTGTCCGGTGGGCTGGTGATCTCGACGGGACTGTGGTTGGTGCCGCGGAGGTCCGTCCCGCCGGCGAACCGAAGACGGCATTTGCGCGTATCTACGTCCTGCCCGAAATGCGCGGCCACGGCGTCGGTCGGTCGCTTCTCACCGAAGTGGTCCGTGATCAGCGGGCTGCGGGGATGGAGATCCTCGCCACTACGGTTCTCGCGGATACACCCGGCGCAAGATTTGCTCTCGACCTCGGCGCCGCGGTCGGTGACGAACTCGTCATCAACGTTCTGGACTTCGAAAACCTTGACCGTGATTCCCTTGAGCGCAACGTCGCTACCGGCCATGACGGTTACCGTTTGGTGCACTGGTCGGACCAGGCGCCGGACCTCCTGGTCGACTCGTACGCCCTGGCAAAGCGCGCGATCGCCGATGCGCCAAACAACCACCTGCCGCCGGGTGCAGTCGTGGAGTGGGATCGCGACCTCGTACGCCAAAGTGAGCGCGAACGCGCCGACCGCGGTGTCGCACTTTGGGTCACCGCCGCCGTCGTCGCCGGCACGTCCACGGTGGCGGCATTCACCGCAGTGGAGGTCGGCCGCTCAACCGTCGACGTGGGCCAGGAGGACACAGTCGTCGTACGTGAGCACCGACGACATGGACTGGCGACTTGGGTGAAGGCCGCCATGGCCCTCCGCCTCGCGGACGAGCTGCCGAACGTACGCCGCCTGTCCAGCACAACCGCCGTCGCCAACACCGGAATGCGAGCTGTCAACGCACGCACAGGCTTCCACGAGCTGACCCGTCGACTCCTCATCACAATCAACATCGCCGACCTGGCAGAACGACTCCATCTCTGACCACCCAGATGCTGGCTAACGGTCGTCCTTTCGACGAGTGCTAGCGGGCCCGCGAGCGCGATCCCACGCAGCGACACGACGGAGGATGCGGACTCCCGCTAGCACGGTCCGGCCGGAGCCTGATTCAGCGCGCGCGGCGGTAGTGCATGGCTACTGCACCGTTACTGAGCGGCTCCGCCGAGAGCAACTCGAGCCGGCGCGTACCGGGCAACCCACCCTCGTACAGCGTCGGACCGTGCCCGGCGATCCTGGGATGAACGAGCAGCGCGGTCAGGGGTGTGACGCATCCGGGCAGCCCTTGGTGGGGTCGCTGGGTGTTGTAGATGTGGTCGAACAGGTCGACCTAGGTCTGCAACTCGGAGAGCGTTTCAGCGAGTGGCTGTTTGTCGAGGTAGCGGAACAGGGTCTGGTGGAAGCGTTCGTTCTTGCCCTGGGTGGTCGGTTTGCAGGCAAGCCGGTGATCGCCTCGACCCCGAGCCGGGACACGTGCGCCACGAGCTGGCCGATGACACCGCGCCTGGGAATGGTGTTGCGACCTGGGCATGTACGTTGAAGACGGTGTCCGCCATCCGCCGATGGTCCTACGTAGCGCTCATCGTGCCGCGAGCGGTTCCAAAGGACAGCGCCACGGGTAGGCCTGCGATGATGATCGGGTGGCGGACCTTCACGACGAGCTTCGCGAGCGCGCCGCCACGTGCTGGCCGTCGTACGACTGGGCGTCCGCAGACGTGCTCAATGGCGCGTTCCACCTCGTGCTCGCCGTGCCCGGTGGGCCGCTGTTCCGCGTTGCAATCGGGAATGGCTTCAAGGCACGCACGAATCGGGAATGCCAGACGTTACTGGCGTTCGAATCGGCCCCGTTGCCGGTCCCCATTCCCCAACTGCTCGCCGGGCCGATCATGTCAACGCGTTGGAGCGGGATCCTGATCAGCCGAGTGCCAGGCGGCCCGCATGCGGGAGGTGTGCTGTCATCAACACAGCAGGCTGGCTACAGCAAGCTCCTAGCGGCGCTTAGCGCGCTCGATCCGATAGCCTTCGTCGATCTCTCCCCTCCCAGGACCTGGTGCGGCGGAGCGGCCTGGCCTGAGCTGGTAAGCAGCGATCTCACGCCATTGCTCCCCATCACCGCGAGACGGTCCGCAGCAATCCGGGTCGCAGAGCTCATCCAAGCCGAGAGCATCGCTCAAACCTCTGTCTGTCATGGCGACTTTGGCCCGCACAACATCACGTGGGACGGTGATCGCCCTATCGGCCTCTTCGATCTCGACCACGCCTGCATCGGTGACCCCGCTATCGACATTGCCCCGCTGATTGGCTTCCACGGTGCCGCCGCCGTCGCTGGCCTCGCAGCACCTGCACTTCTGCGGCGAGCGATGCTGCATCGGGCGACATTGTCGCTCCAGGTGGCCGCGGCCGCACACCTCAACGGATCAATTGCCCTTCGCGACCACGCACTCCGCAACTTCGCCAGCCGCGATCAGCAAGGCACCCTGTTCGATCCGAACGGTCTAGATCCGCATGGCCTATCCGACCAAGACTGACACCACAGCGAGATCGTGAACTACCCTGACGCGCTTCGACAACACCCCAGATAACGACCGCCGTCACAGCAGCTACACACAGCGGATCCTTCGTGGCCTACATCGAAGACATCGTTACGAAGGCTTAAGGGAACATACGTTCGAAATCGTGCAGCCTGGGCGTGACTGGCTCTCAGCTCAGGGGCTTCCAATCTGGCCAAGGCCGCGGTCCGCGTCGACCGCGAATGGAGGCAACTCGCAGCTCGGCTTCCGGTCGGAGTGACGGCTCCTCACTCGCGCGCTGGGCTGCATAACAGGTCACTCGTAGCTCGCGGATGCCGCGCAGCACCTCGAATCCGTCCCATTCGAGAACATCATGACCGTAGGTGGCCGCGAAGGCTCGGTACTCCTCGGCTGTCATCGTGCCGAACGTACTCAACCGAACTGCGGTGCTCACCAGATCCCACTCGGGCGGTCCAAGTGAGAAGCGTTCGAGGTCAAGCAGCACCGGGCCGTCATCAGTCACGACGATGTTGCCTGCCCAGGCGTCGCCATGGATCGCGCTCCGTTGTAGGCCGGCTGGCAGGTCGGCGAAGGACTCTGTCAAACGCGCGAGTTGCCCACGGAGCCACGTCCGATCATCCTCACTCAGTGTCGTCGCGCTATCGATCCGCTCACTCAGGCGGACAAACGGTGCGAGTGGTGGAAGATCGAAGTCAGTCGGCAGTGGGCTGGCGTGGAGACGTTTAAGCACTTCGGCAACCTCAGGCGGAGTGCCGTGGCGGTGCTCGGGAAGCTCTCGCCAGAACGTCACTGGCGAACCGTCGATCACGACCGGCTGGTCGACGTCAGACACCACTTCAACAGCTCGTATCTCGACGGAGGCAAGCCAGCGCGCGACAGCCACCTCTTTCTTGGCTGCGTCGAGCTGCCCGCTCCGCCCTATGCGCACCACCACTTCGCCGGGGAGCCGGTAGATGGCGTTCTCGCCGAGCCGAATTGGTTCGGCGCCAGACGATGCCAGACCGACTTGCGCGCACGCCTGCTTGAGAAGGACCTCCGAGGGTGGCACCGTCACGAGGCAGCCAGCACGTTGCGGATGTCGTGACGCAGCTCGGCAACCTCGTCGACCCGCTCGAACACCGTCGCGCGGTGTGCCAGATCTCGGAGGTCGTCGGCGGCACGGCGTGAACGAAGAGACCGCGCGTCCTTGAGCGCCTGCGCCCCGATTACCGCGGCCTCTTGCGGATCGCCGACGGTCATGGTCAGCGACGCCAACTTGATGCCGCTCATGGCGCGCGAGCGCACATAGGTTTCGGTGTGGCCGGCGACGGCGCTGGCCAGCCTGGACGCTGCTTCCTGTTCGGCTTGGCCTTGGCGGACGGCGAGATCCCACAGAGCGTGCCCCGTATCGCCGAGATGCTGCGCCCGGTCGTAGTAGCGCATCCAGGCCGGATCGTTGGCCGGATCGGCTTGGGAGAACTGCTCATCGGCCAGCCCGACCGTCCGCAGCGTTTCCTGTACGCGGCCCAGCTTGGCCAGGGCGCGAGCTCGGGCCGCCAGTAGCATCGCTCGCTCAGTTGCGGTCAGGCGGTCGGCCCGCACCAACGCCATCTCGGTAAGCGTCAAACCCTCGTCCGGGTCGCCGCACCAGATGGCTTGACGAGCGATCGAGGAGAGTGTCTTGGCGCGCAGGTTCCAGTCGCCGGCTTCGTCGGCACAGGCCTGCGTGAAGCGGAACATCCGCCGCGCGTCGTCGTGGGCGTAGGCATCGAAGGCCATCATGGCGCAGACGTGGCCGAGGAAGCCGACCGAGGAGAACAGTTCGCCCCGGAGGTTCTCGGGGCAGCGGGAGTCGAGCATCTCGGCTGAGTGACGCAGCTGCGCGATGACCGCTTCGCGCGCCAGCCCACCGCCGTAGTGGTTGTCCCAGGAGCCGAAGACCTGCGCAGCCGTACGGACGCCGTCAATATCAGCCTGCGTGACGATGTTCGGTACCGGTGTGGCCTGATCTGGCGTCAGTAGCTCCAGGAGTGGCGCTGAGCTGACGGCCGCTGCTCCGACGCCGATGACTGCTCGGATGAACTCTTTTCGATCCACGTTCCCCACCGCTGGGGACGAGTGGCGCCGCACCCGAAAGCCCAACTCTGGGTCCGTGCGCACGCCAGTGATGGCTCTCAAAGCCGCTCGATAGTCGGCCTGAGGGCTCCTGATCAGTCCCCGTTCGAGCTTGCCGACGTAGTTGGCGTCAAGGTCGGTCCGGCGGCCACGGTGCTGCCAGATCCATTCGTTGGCCATCTCGGCGAGGTCCTGGCGGGATGCCGGCTGGCCCGGAGCGTGAGGCGACTCCACGCGCTCACGCGCGTGGCGAAGCTGATCATTCGCCTCCGTCACTCATCGATGGTGCCACAGGCTGTGACCACCGAGCATCTAACCGCGACGTTTCCTCCCCAATTCATCCCGCTGGCATCCCTCCCAACCTCCCTCCCCGGGATCCCTTCTGGGGCGGGAAGGTGTCGTCATGACAGCGAGTACATGGGTCCTCACGCTCATTGCAGTAGTGCTCTACGGCTTCATGATCCGCGACATCATCGAGGAGGTGCGCGGCGAATGACGACTATTGCTGCGGCACCGCAACCAGCGGCCCGCCGTGTCCGCGTCTGGTTCGGTGAGCACGTCATCGCGGACTACACCGCCGAGCCCGCGGACGCCATCCGATATCAGGCGGGCATGACGCGGCGCTTCGCCAGTCTGCGCGTCACCATCGAGCCGGCAACCGCAGCGGTGAGACCGGATGCTGCTGACTCGTGAACGGCCAGCGCCGACTTGGCTGGTGGTCCCGGCTCTGGGAGCGGTTGGTCGCAGTCTTCCGTCGCTGGATGGACGTGGACCGATGACCGATGACAGCCGGCCATTGCTGCTCGGCTGCGCACGGCGTGACCTGTACCTGTCCGACCGACACGTTGAGAGCCTGAAGCGTGAGCTCGGGGAGTTTGCCCAGCTCGAAGGCTTTCTTTCTCATGGGCTCCGTGTACGTCGAAGATCCGGACACCTCTCCGGCTGCGTTCGAGGCCCTGGTTGCTTCGGTCAACCGTTACGAGATCACGGCAGTCGTGCTGCCGAGTTTGTGGCACCTGGCACTGGTGGGAGATCCAGCGGAGACACGTGGGCGGTTCGAGCGGGTCACGGGGGCTCGCATCATGCTGCCCGAGGTCGCCCCATGAACTGGCGGGGTCGGCGGGGAGTCCTCCTCACCTCCACTCACGCGCAGTGCGATCGCTGCACGTCCGCTGGCCCTGCCAAAGTGCGGTCCTTGTCCGAGTCTCCTTCTCCCCTGTGGAGGGCTCGGCCAGGGTCTGCTCAGCTACCGGCTGGCACGGGACGTGCATGCGAGTCCGCTCCGTGTCAGCCGCCTGAGGCACCGAGGCCCGGACGGGTGCCTCGGTCACGGCTGGCTGGGTGGTTGGGGCCTACGCGCCCGGGCGAGCAACCACCCAGCCAGCGCCGCTAACAGACCAGCGGGCGGGCGCACAGCCAGAGAAGCGGACGCCCGCCCGCTGTTCCACCTCGATGATAGGAGCGCAGTGGATACGCCCGTAAGCCCGCTGGATCGGCCGAGCGTCGATCCAGAGATCCAGACGCATTACTCGAGCCGCTGGGACGAAGCTGCCCGGTTGAGCTCCACCGTTAAAGGCCGATTGGAACAAGCGCGGCTCTACGACTTCCTGGGCCAGTGGTTCCCGTCGGCTCCTGCTCGCGTTGCCGACGTCGGCGGCGGTCCCGGCGTGCATGCTGGTTGGCTCCGCGACCAGGGGCACGACGTTGTGCTGCTCGATCCGGTCCAGCGGCACGTCGACCAAGCCAATGCAGCGGGCATTACCGCTGAGCTTGGCGACGGTCGCCGGCTGCCGTGGCCGAACGAGTCGTTCGATGCGGTGCTCATGGCCGGACCGCTCTACCACCTGCCGGAGGCCAGTGACCGCCGCTTGGCGCTACGCGAAACGCTGCGGGTGCTGCGACCAGGTGGTGTGCTCGCAGCAGTGGCGATCAACCGGGCGGCTAACCTGATCGGCTCGACGCTGGCCAACACGCTGCTTACACGCCACGGCATCGTGCGCGACATCTTGGAGACCGGTCACAGCGCCGACAACGAGCGGATGGCGCACTGCTACTACCACCGCGAGAACGAACTACGCAGCGAGCTCGTCAGCGCCGGGCTCAGGCCGGTGAGCATCTTCGGCCTCACCGGTCCCGGTGGCTGGCTGACAGTCATGATCGACGCCCATTTCAAAGGCCAGCCCTACACCGACAAGCTGGCCGAACACGACCCGCTGGACACGGCGTTGGAGTGCTCTCGCCTGGCAGATCGCATGCCGGAGCTGGTGGCGGCAAGTTCGTTGTTCCTGGCCGTTGGCCAGAAGGGCTGAGCTGTGTCCTCCTGCACTGCTGGCGGAACCTCAGCCGAGTTGGCCGTGCAGCTCGACGTACTCCTCTTCGGCGCGCAGCACCTTCGACAGCACCGCATCTGCGCTCGGCAATGCATGGAGCGGGAACTTCGATCCATCCCACCTCAGCCGGCCGTCCAAGGTCGTCGACGGCGGGATGACCACCGGTGTACCCGGCTCGATGTACTCGACGCCGGTCGCCAGAGGGCCAAGCTCGGTGTCGGGTTGCAGGGTGCAGGTGATCCAGTCGCCGTCGGGCAGCTTCATCGTCGGCGGCCAGACTCCGGGTCGCTCCTGTTCGTAAAGGCGCTTCCCGTAAGCCCCGGCGATCCGCGGCAGGCGCCAGATCGCCACAGCTGGACACGACGAGATGGCCAGGTTCGGCGGCTCGGCGACGTCCCAGGTCGCGCGGGCTGCGTCGGCTTCAGTGATCCAGTCGCCGTCCGGCGCACCCGCGATAGTTGCCGCCTGCACCGGAATGCCGCGCTCCACGCAGGCGAGAGCCGTGTCCAGCAAGGCGTTCCTAAGTCGAATCATCTGCCTGATCGTCCTCCCGTTTTCACGGAACATCATTGCCGCGCT
This sequence comes from Kribbella hippodromi, assembly GCF_039531045.1. Lineage (NCBI taxonomy): Bacteria > Bacillati > Actinomycetota > Actinomycetes > Propionibacteriales > Kribbellaceae > Kribbella > Kribbella hippodromi. The sequence continues at coordinate 48,349 of NZ_BAAAPH010000024.1, forward strand.
ACCGCGCGGCTTGTCAATCCGGACCGCAGTAGACCGCTGAGCGTCTAACCAAGTGAGGAGCCGTATATGTCTCAAGTCGAACAAATGAAGATGCAGCTGCACGGTCTGGCCGACCAGTCACGCCAAGGTGCCACCAGCCTCGCCGGATTCAAGCAGCGCTTCGAGCAATCGAGCCAGCAGGTGCAGGCCCTCATCCGCGGCACGGCGACACGAGCTGACCAGGACATCGCCACCATGCTCGACGCTGCGGCCAAGTCCGTCGACCAGGCGGTGCAGTCGCTGCAGATCGCTGAGGCTGGATGTCGCAGCTACGCCGACCAGATTTGATCCTGGCGAAACATGCCCTCCGAGCTGCAGCGGGTCGCTGGAGAGCTACTCGCGTGCCTGAACGAGGCGCCGCGGGCGATCGACTACCTGCATGACCGAGCCCGGAAGTGCCGCGAAGCCGCGGCATGGATCGGCAGCCAGAGCAACAACCCGAACGCCCGCACAGCCGCCATGCAACTCGACGACGTGGCCCGGCGCTGCGAAGAGGCTGCTCACTATCTGTCCTCGGCTGAAGCGCGGGCAAAGCAGTGGGTCGAGCAGATGGTCAGCGGCATACGAACCACCGAGCCAAGCCGAGGCTCGACAGGCGACCGGCCGCTCGATTCAGGTGGGAGCACGTCATCTCTAGAACGCCGGCGGGACGACAGAGACGACAATCGAGAAGCGGGCAAACCAGACAAGACCGCGGCGGCCGGCGATCAGACGAGTCGGGAAGATGAAGTCCCGGACATCGATGATGACGAAGCCTGGCGACTATTCGCCAAGCTGCCGGTTCGCCGCGACGGTCCCGGGCATCGCGAGAAGACCCGTGGCCTGTGGCGCAACGAGGACGGCACGGTCGACGAGTGGGTCAGTGGCTTCGACGAGTGGCGTGACAAGGCCGATCGGTTCGCCGTCGCCGAGAAGATCGGCAACGCACCGCACTTGCTGCAGATCACCTCACACGTCGAGATCAAGTTCGCCATGTTCATGCGAGAACGAGGCCTACGACGGGCAACACTGGTCGTCAACAAACGTCCCTGCCCCGGTGAAGCCGGCTGTGATGAGATGCTGAAGGACTTCCTGCCCAAGGGCGCCAAACTGACGATCTTCGGACCAGACAACTTCAGAGAGACCTACCCCAAACTGACGAAGCCCGAAGGGACAGAGCTGGCATGACGTATTCGCTGAAGGCGTACTACAAGTACGAGCACACCGACGGCGGCGTACTGGTGACTTCGGCTGCCGATGTCGACGCACTCGTCGACGCCATGCTGACGGAGCCGTTTGAGAACTCGGTCGCCACGCTCTACATCCAAGAGCGACCACGCAACGATCGCGGCTACCCCGATCACGAACTGCGCGTCGGGCTGTATCCCGAAGGCAAAGTCGGCAGCCTGCGCTACGCCGGCAAGGTCGACGGCGAAGCTGGTGCCTGGTACGCGCTGGGTCAGCAGAGCCAGCGTGAGGAAGTCTTCTACTACTACACCGGGCACGACGAGGGGTATCCGCAGGACGCGGAGCTCTCGACCGAGGACATTCGTGGAGCGATCAAGGAGTTCTTGCAGTCTGGCGCAGAACGTCCGGCATCGCTCGACTGGGCTGAGTGGCCGTCCGACATTGGCTGACTGAATCCGTCTTACATCAGCCGTTTGACCGCACACATCGCTATGTGCACACACGCCGTGAGTTATCCACACACGTGCAGACAACCATCGCGCCGGGAACCATCCCTCGGACATCCTGATGGAGCGCGCCCGGTACGCCTGCCCCGAAACCGTTAGTCACTCAATTAGTCACTCAGGTCATGCAAGAGGCCGGCTTCCCGAGTGGGGAACCGGCCTCTGACCTGCGGTGGAGCTTAGGGGTTTCGAACCCCTGACCTCTTCCATGCCATGGGCGGGGGTCGTGTTGATGGTCCACGTGGGACAACGCTTATACCCTTACCTACAAGGCGTTCTCGCCTTGCTGGTTGCTGCGCGTTGGGTCCGCTTCGACACCGTTGTTACGCGTGGTTCGCTCCCAGAATCCTCCCATAGCGGCAGGAGCTCGGCGACTGCCGGGCGCCGGCCGCTCCGAGGTTCGCCACGCTGACTCCGTTCCCCCAGCACGTCGATCCGGGCTGTGCGATCCTCGGAGGTGTGACTTCAGACGACAAGAAGCCGCCGACGGTCCCAGACATCGCGATCCGGGCGGCGATCGAGCTGTTGCCGTATGGCAAGGATTCGATGATGACGATCTATCAGGGCGTCAGGGATCGACGGCTATACCGTGCGAACCAGGCAATGGCTGAGATCGAGGCACGGGTTCCACAGGACCAACTTCAAGCGCGCCTCCTAGAATCAGAGAGTCTTGATGCGTTGTTTGGACGTGCGATAGCTGCAGCCGCAGACTCGGCACTTGAGGCGAAGCGTCGCATGCTAGGTGTCGTGATCGCTGAGGCTGTCTTGGATGACGCATTGGTCGATGACTCGACCCTTTGGGTGGATTTGCTCGCTCAGGTCGAGGTGGTGCACGTCAGGTGCTTAGAGGACATACTCCGCGTGCAGAAGGAAGTCGAGGCGTCCGGAGAACGGCCGATGGCTTCGCGGGGAGCTGAGCGAGAGATCAACCAGAAGATTCTTGATGCCGGACGAAAATACCCGTCACCCTTGCTGAAAACGCTAGCTAACCTCAGCCTGCTGGATGCCCAAACATCATGGGACAGGTCGACTGACTATGTGCACGGCCTGACGTTGTTCGGCGAGGAATTTCTGCAGCACCTCCGTACGGCGGCCGGTACCGAGGCCACGAAACCCGTGGTGACCTCAGACTGACACCTACGTGTCAAGCCTCGGCCAGCCCTGCGGCATCGCCCCGATAGCTGCCGACCTAGGTTCGGTGTGGTGCGGGTCATGGGTCGAGTTTGCTCGATCGCGTAGCGACGCCGGAGGCGCTCTTGACGCGTGCTGCGCCGGACCGTCCCTCCCATTGTTGCTAGCGGGGCGATGCAGGAGCCAATCAGACGGCTGACCGCGGGGGACCATGGACGGCGTGGCCGGCCATTTCTGACAGCGCCAGATCACAGGGTGCCGAGTAGCGGATGGCGAGTTCTGCTGTCTTTGACCCGGCACCCTGCTGCACGTGCGCGCCAGGCCACGGGACGCGCCCAGAACGGAGCGCTAGCGCAGTGGAGGGCAGGCGTCCCGACCTTCGGTGGCGGCGCGCATTACGGGCCCCGAGGGGCCCGTCTTGACGCTGACGAACGAGAGAAGCTCCTCACTTGGGTGCCTGTGATCAGGGACACCATCGAGAAGGCTGAGGAGGAGGCGAAGAAGCTCGCTGCCAAGGTGGTGGGAGTGGGGTTCCGCTCCCAAATCGCTCCCATTGACCCCTCTAACCAAAACAGGTCAGGGGGCGAAAGTGCCTCCTGACCTGCGATCTCTTGCGGTGGAGCTTAGGGGATTCGAACCCCTGACCTCTTCCATGCCATGGAAGCGCGCTACCAACTGCGCCAAAGCCCCGCGGTGTCCTTGCGACTCGGAAAGCTTAGCGGATGGAGGGCGGCAAAGAAAAATCGGTTCTGTAGTGGGGCTGGTGTGGTCTGTGCCACGGCTGGATTCCGTGGGGAATCGGTAGTTGGCGGGGCTTCGCTGAGTGCGGTTGAGTGGGCATCCGATGAGACCTGTGGAGCGTATGGATGGTCCGTCCCGTGGGTCTCATGAGCGTACGGAGCGTCGTACTGACCCGAATAGGCCCCCTTCGCCCAGTGCAGTCGCTAGAGGACGCTCCGCGGCCCGCCGGAGGCGGCAAGAGACTGTCGCCGCGAAGCGGTGTCCGATTGCCGCTCTCACCACATGTCTCTCGCCAAGTGCGGGCGGTCACAGGACAGCCTGCGGCCCGCCGGAGGCGGCAAAAGACTGTCGCCGCGGAGCGGTGTCCTTTGGGCGGGTCGGGGTGGGGTCAGCGTTGGGGGTCTTCGGTTAGGGCTGGTTCGGGGAGGGAGCCGGCGTTCCATTCTTCTATTCGCCAACCCTGACGGCCGGGGAGGAGGGAGACCCAGTTGCAGTTGGAGAGGGCGCCGAAGGCGGGCCAGTTGGGGTGGGGGATGCCGAGGAAGAGGCAGATGCCCACCCGGGCGGCCAGGCCGTGGGTGGCTATCACGATGGTGTCTTCGGGGGTGCCTTGGTCTGCGATCCGGGCCAGGGCGGCGGCGAAGCGGTCGGCTACTTCTTCTACGGTTTCGCCGTTGCTGCCGCGGCGCTGGGATTCGCCGCTGCGGATGCGGGCAGCGGCTTCGGGGTTGCGGGTGGTCAGTTCGGCCATGGTGAGGCCGGCCCAGTCGTCGACGTCGATCTCGCGGAGCGCCTTGTCGTACTCGATCTCGAGGCCGGTGAGCGCGGCGAGCTGGCCGGCGGTGGTGGCGGCGCGTTGCAGGTCGCTCGCGTACAGGCGGGTGGGGGCGAGCGTCGCGAGCCGGGCGGCGGCGGCGCGGGCCTGGTCGAGGCCGACGGGGTCGAGGGGGATGTCGGCCTGGCCCTGGATCTTGTCCTGCAGGTTCCACTCGGTCCGGCCGTGACGCCAGACGATCAGCCGGCCTGCGGTCATTCGGCGCTCTCGGGCGTACTGCCGGCTGCCGCGCTTCCGGCGACCCCCGACGGCTGCTCAGCCGGAGCGGCGGCGGGCGTGGTGCCGTCCGGGGAGGGCAGTGGGATCATCGGGCAGTCGCGCCAGAGGCGTTCCAGCGAGTAGAAGCTGCGCTCCTCGGCGTGCTGGACGTGGATGACGATCTCGAGGTAGTCGAGCAGCACCCAGCGGCCTTCGCGGGCGCCCTCGCGGCGTACCGGCTTGGCGTCCAGGTCTTCGCGGAGCTTGTCCTCGATCGCGTCCACGATGGCGCGGACCTGGCGGTCGTTCGAGGCGGAGGCGACCAGGAACGCGTCGGTGATGGCGAGTTGCTCGGAGACGTCGAAGGCGAGGACGTTCTCGGCCTTCTTGTCGTGGGCCGCTTCCGCAGCCGCGGTCAGCAGCTCGATGGCGCGTTCACTGGCAGGCATAAAACGTCCTAACGATTGGTGTAGAGCTCACGCTTGGCGATGTACTGGACGATCCCGTCGGGTACGAGGTACCAGGTGGGGTTGCCCTTGGCGACCCGGGCCCGGCATTCGGTCGACGAGATCGCCAGCGCCGGGACCTCGAGCAGCGTGATCCGGTCCATCGGCAGCTGGTCGAGCGGCAGCTCGAGCGCCTCGGTCCCGGGCCTTGTGCAGCCGACGAACTGGGCGAGTTTGAAGGTCTCGTCCACGTCCCGCCAGGTGAGGATCTGGGCCAGCGCGTCAGCGCCGGTGATGAAGAACAGTTCGGCGTCCGGGTACAGCCTGGACAGGTCCCGCAAGGTGTCGATGGTGTACGTCGGGCCGGGCCGGTCGATGTCCACCCGCGAAACGGAGAACCGTGGGTTCGACGCGGTCGCGATCACGGTCATCAGGTACCGGTCTTCGGCCGGACTGACCTTGCGGTCCGACTTCTGCCACGGCTGGCCGGTCGGTACGAAGATCACCTCGTCCAGGTCGAAGTACGCCTGTACTTCGCTGGCCGCGACCAGGTGGCCGTGATGGATCGGGTCGAACGTGCCACCCATCACGCCGATGCGTCGTATCCGCTCCACTGCAGCCACGTCAGCCCATCACCAGCCGGTCAGCTGTGCGGCCGGCCCTTGCCCATGATGACGGTGATGGCCAGCAGCAGGACGAGCACGAACAGGGTGAACCCGCCGAACCACCACTTCGAGATGTGCGACGCCTCGGTGGCCTGCGCAACGGTCGCCACCTGGGGCACGAGGATCGAGAACATGATGCAGAGCCTATCTCGTACCCCCGGGAACGACAGCGACCGGTGGCCCGGAACACTCGACGGGGGCACACCGGTCGCGGAAGGTGAGGTCAGCTGTGGCGGAGGTTACGGGTCAGCAGCCGGCGCCAGGTGGACGGTACGGCGTGCGCGCGGCGCGCCTTGGCGGCCATCCGGTGCCGCTCGTCGATCTGGGCACGGGCAACTTCGGGGGTGATCATGATTCCTTCACTGGGTCGGTACGGCGAGCCCGGGGCGGACCGGCCCCGGTACTTGAAATTATACGGTATGAACTACTCTCTCACAAACGAATTGAAGGCAGATCTGATTCCCAACCTTGGAATCTGCGGTGAACGGGAGGTGTCATGGACGCGATCGATCGGCAGCTGATCGAGGCGCTGCGGCTGAACGGGCGCTCCAGCTGGGCCGAGCTCGGCCGGGTCGTCGGGCTGTCCGGGCCGAGTGTCCAGGAGCGGGTCCGGCGGCTCGAGGAGCGTGGCGTACTGCTCGGGTACCGCGCCGTGGTCGCCCCGGACCAGGTCGGCCTTGGCACGAGTGCGCTGATCGGCTTGTTCCAGCGTGACGACGTGGAGACCGACGACATCGTCGAACAGGTCCGCGAGATCGTCGCGGTCGAGGACTGCTGGTTCGTGGCGGGCGACCAGGAGCTAGTGGTGAAGGTGCGGGTCGCCGATGTGACCCAGCTGGAGGCAGTAGTCGGATCACTGCGCCGCGTGAACGGTGTGGTCAGGACACGGACGACTGTTGTGCTTTCGACTCGCTGGGAAGGGCGGCCGGCGCCGCTGCCCGAGTAAGCAGCAGTACGGCTCCTGCCACTAGTGCGAGAGCTGCTGCGACCGGGTAGAGCAGTCGCGGCACATGCTCGTACGCCGCACCGCCTATAGCTGGGCCGAGGAACATTCCACTGATCGAGGCAGCCGCGTACAGGCTGGAGTACCGCCCGACCATGCCCTCTGGCGCGGCATCGGCTACGTACGCGGTGGCGGTCGGTTTGTAGAGCATCTCCCCTGCCGTGATCACCACGATCGCCAGCGCCGCTCCGGCCAGGGCGGGCCAGATGCCAAGCACAGCGAGTCCTAGGCCGACCAGTCCGAAGCCGGTGGCGATCACTCGGGTGGCGCGGTGCCCACGGAGGCGTACGGCTAGTGGTGCCTCGCATAGGACGATCACTACTGAGCTGACGCCGATCAGTACGCCGTACGCGACTGCTGGCGTGCCCGCATCGCGCAGTAGTAGTGGCATGGTGGCGAAGATCTGCCGGTACACGGTGTCTACGACGATGATCGTGGCCAGTACGACTAGCACCTGGCGGTCCTGGAGAATCGTTCGCCAGAGACCGGTGGCCTTGGTGTGCGTGCGGCGCGCGCTCGGTACCCATCGCCAGACGATCGCGGCCATCAGCAGACTGGTCACCGCATCGATGACGAAGACCAGCGAGAAGTCGTACGCCGCGAGCAGGCCGCCGAGGGGTGGCCCGATCGCGAAACCGGCGTTGCTCGCGGTGCGGGACAGCGCGATGCCTTCGCGGCGGCGTTCGGGCGGGAGTGCGGTGGCGACGAGGGCGCTCAGGTTGGGGCGGGCGGCGCCGCCGAACAGGCCGGCCAATGCGGCGACCAGGACGAGTGCCGCGCCCGGGGTGAAGGGCATCGCGACGCAGGTGATCGCCCAGAGGAGTTGGCTGGCGATTGCTGCCGTACGCAGACCGAAACGGTCGCCGAACCAGCCGCCGGTGAGGTTGCCGCCGAGCAGACCGGCACCGTACGCGGCCGCGGCGAAACCGGCTTGTTGCGCGGACATGCCACGATCGTCGACCAGGTAGAGCGTGAGGTAGATCCAGGCCAGGGCGCCGGCCGAGCTGACCAACTGGCCCAGCATGACGGCTTTCAGCCAGGCGGGCAGGTCCGCGATCCGGCGCCAGTACATCTGCGCGCTCCCGTCGGCTAGAGTGAGTTTCTGTTGGGAACTTACTCGACAGAACAGCTCACCGGCAACCAGTCATCGAAGGAGTGGATCGTGCGGCGGAGCAGCTTCGCGCCCGAGGCGGACTGTGCGATCGCGCAGTCCCTCGGCGTCATCGGGGACGGTTGGGAGCTGCTGGTCGTCCGCGATCTGGCGCGCGGGCTGGAGCGGTTCGACCAGCTGGCGGAGTCGTTGCGGATCTCGCGGAAGGTGCTGACCGAGCGGCTGAACGGGCTGATGGACAGCGGGATCGTCGAGCGGTCCGCGTACCAGGAACGGCCGACTCGATACGCGTACGGGCTGACGCCGCGCGGGCGGGCGCTCTTGCCGGTGCTGGTTGCGCTTCAGGATTGGGGCGATCGCTGGCTGCTCGGGGACGGATCGCTGACGGGAACCAACGATGCGGAGGAGGCGCCGGCGCTTCGGCTCCACGAGTTGATCGGGCAGCGGGTGCCGTACCTTGCGTTGCCGTCGACTGCTGGTACGACGGTGGATGTGGTGGACGGTGATGCGCGGGCGACGGTGATCTTCGGGTATCCGGCGACTGGGCGGCCTACTCCGTTGCCGGACGGGTGGGATGAGATCGCGGGGGCGGCTGGGTGCACGTTGGAGAACCGGTTGTTCGCTGGGCGGCGGGACGAGTTCTTGGCTCGGGGGCTTGCGGTGCGCGGGGTTAGTACGCAGCGGACCGACGAACAGCAGGCGTTTGCTGCGGCGGAGGACATTCCGCATTTGCTGCTGTCGGACGTCGAGTTGGAGCTGGCGGCGGCGCTCCGGTTGCCGACATTCCGGGCCGGCGGGTACGAGCGGCTGAAGCGCGTCGTGCTCGTAGTCGGCCCCAACCGCGTGATCTCGCGAGTCCGCTACCCCATCACCGACATCGCCGACGCCGTCGCCTGGGCCCTCACGAGCTGACGATTGCCGACAACCCCCACTACACCAGGCAAGCACCGCTCGACACCGGCCCACGCCCGGTCCGCGGAGACCGAGCACCGCCCGATGACCGGCTCGCACCCAGCGCGCGAAGAATGAGGACCGCCCAACCCACCCACACACAGCCCGCGAAGAACCAGCACCACTCAACAACCGACCCGCACTCAGCGCGCGAACAACGAGCACCGCTCGACAACCGACCCGCAACTCGGCGCGTGGAGCGCGATCGCTGGTTAACAACCGACCCGCACTCAGCGCGCGAACAACGAGCACCGCTCGACAACCGACCCGCAACTCAGCGCGTGGAGCGCGATCGCTCGTTGACAACCGACCCGCACTCAGCGCGCGAACAACGAGCACCGCTCGACAACCGACCCGCAACTCAGCGCGTGGAGCGCGATCGCTGGTTAACAACCGACCCGTACTCAGTGCGTGGAGGGCGATCGCTGGGTGACAGCCGGCCCGCGTCCACGCGTGGCGGGCGATTACTGGGTGAAGAAGGACTTCAGTTCGGTGGCGATTCTGCGTACTGCTTCGGGTTTGCCGGTGGGATTGAGGGGGCTGGGGTCGGAGGACGAGCCGTGGTCGTAGCCGGGGAACTCGATCCGGGTGCAGTGCGGGAGCACCTTCTCCAGCGTGTCCCGGCCGGGGGCCAAGCCGCGGAGGCCCTTGCTGCCGCCCATCAGCAGGACGTCCGCCTGCACCGCACGGAAGGCGTCGAAGGTGCCGGCAAGCTCGGCGACGATCGTCCCTTCGGCGTGGATCGTCGGGGCCAGCTGGCGCATGGTGATCGCGCCTGCGGCGGCGCCTCGCTCCTCCTTCGCCATCATCTTCTCGGTCATGTACCGGAGCAGACCACGCGGCATCACCTTGAGGAACGCAGGCGCCATCTCGAACCCGAACATGCTCGTCACCATCGCGGCGGAGACATCACCGCAAGCGATCTCCCGATCAAACCGAGCCAACCACTCCCGATGCGGCGCCCCGTCCGCAACCAGCGCCGGCTCATAAACCGCCACCTTCCTCAACACCCGACCACCCGCCGACCCTGCAGCGGCACTCCCGGGGAGGGTGGAGTCGGGGCCGCCGGTGCTCTGGACGGCGGAGGTTGTAGCGGAGGTCGTGGCGCGGGTGCGGGCGGTTTCGAGGGCTACTGCTCCGGCTGCGCTTACCCCGAAGAGCAGTTCGGCGCCGGTTGCCTTCAGGACGGCTTGTAGGTCTTCGACTTCGGTTTGGATGCTGTGGTTGGGGCGGTGGGGGCCGGAGAGGCCGCGGCCGCGGCGGTCTGGGAGGTAGACGGTGAACTCGTCGGCCAGCGCCTCCGCCAGCAGGAGATGGCTGCGTGCGGACTCCATGCTCCCGTGCAGGACGACGACGGCCGGGGCCTGAGCGTTCGTCCCGGTCTTGTAGTACCCGATCTCGGTGCCGTCGCGTGAGGTGACGGTGCCTTGGGTCAGTTCAGCTGTCCTCATGGATCGATAGTTGCATGGCCTCTAGTTACATTGCAACTAGTAGCTTTGTACCGATAGGCTGAGGACGTGACTTTTCGACGCTCCCCGCTCGCGCTGGCGATCCTCGGCCTGCTGGAGAACGGTCCGCTGCATCCGTACGGGTTGCAGCGGCTGATCAGGCAGTGGGGCAAGGATCAGGTCGTCAACGTCGGGCAGCGGACCAGCCTGTACCGGATGATCGTGCGGCTGGAGGAAGGCGGGCTGATCACGGCCGTCGCGACCGAGCGGGACGAGCGGTATCCGGAGCGCACCGTGTACCACCTGACCGACGACGGGCGCGCGATCTGCCGGCAGTGGCTGGGCGAGATCATGACGACGCCGCGGAACGAGTACCCGGAGTTTCCGGCGGCGTTGTCGTTCGTGATGCTGGTGCCGCCGGAGGCGGCCGGTGAGCTGCTCGCCGAGCGCCGGGAGAAGCTGACGAAGCGCATCGCGGAGTTGCAACTGGAGCTGCGGACTGAGGTCGAGGGCAAGCCTGTCCCCCGGTTCGCGCTGCTGGAGACGGAGTATCAGGTCGCGGTTACGGTGGCGGAGGCGAAGTGGATCGACGGCATTCTCCACGACCTCCGCAACGGCAAACTCACCTGGACCCCAGGGCCGGTATGACACCCGGCTCGGTGAGGTTTGGCGCAACCCATCACCCCACGAAGCAGCCCGCTGCCCCGGTGCGTGGTGGGACCGAGCACGGTGGGGCCGTGCACGGTAGGGCGGAGCACGGTAGGGCGGAGCACGGTAGGGCGGAGCACGGTAGGGCGGAGCACGGCCGGGCCGAGCGCAGCCGGGCCGAGCGTGGTGGGGCGGAGCACGGCGGGGCGGTGCGCGGCGGGGCGGAGCACGGCGGGGCGGAGCACGGCGGGGCGGAGCACGGCGGGGCGGAGCACGGCGGGACCGAGCACGGCGGGACCGAGCACGGCGGGACCGAGCACGGCGGGACCGAGCACGGCGG
>NZ_BAAAPH010000024.1:59793-81807 GCF_039531045.1 Kribbella hippodromi
GGCGGGGCGGTGCGCGGCGGGACCGAGCACGGCGGGACCGAGCACGGCGGGGCGGCGTGGGTGTGATGGGGGCTGGGGTGGAGGTTTGGTGGGCGGGGGTTGGGGAGGTTCGGCGGGAGTGTGTGGAGGATCTGGATTCCGTTGAGCGGGGGCGGTTGGCGGCTTATGTGCGGGAGGTGGACAGGGACCGGTTCCTGCTGGGGGTGACGATTGTGCGGCAGGTGGTGGGGGCTCGGTTTTCGTTGCTGCCGGCAAGTGTTCGGCTGGATCGGACTTGCGCCGAGTGTGGGAAACCGCATGGGAAGGTGCGTACGGACGGCGTGGAGCTGTCCGTGACCCACTCGGGCGACCTGGTGGGAGTCGCCTTCTCGGATCGCGTCGTCGGGCTGGATGTCGAGAAGGTCGACCCGGGGGTGGATGTCGACGGGATCGCACGATTCGCCTTGACGAACAGTGAACAACAGGAGCTCGGCAAGTACGAGGGGCTGGAGAAAGCACAGCGCTTCACGACGTACTGGACCAGGAAAGAAGCTGTGGTGAAGGCGACCGGCGAGGGACTGCGCGGTGATCTGCAGGCTGAGGTTCCGAAAGGGATTCAGGTGCGGGAGCTTGAGGTCGGCGTGAACCACCGGGCGGCTCTGGCTGTTGTCGCCGATGAGCCGCCGGTGGTGCGGACGTTCAGGTTCGGAGCTGACCCTCTCCGGTGACGACGTACTTCGTCGACGTCATCTCCGGTAGGCCCATCGGCCCGCGGGCGTGCAGTTTCTGGGTGGAGATGCCGATCTCGGCGCCGAAGCCATACTCGCCGCCGTCGGTGAACCGGGTGCTGGCATTCACGACCACCGCGGCCGAATCGACCGCCTGAGTGAAGCGCCGCGCGGCCGCCTGCGAGCGGGTGACGATCGCGTCGGTGTGACCGGAGCTGTACCGCCGGATGTGCTGAACCGCATCCTCGAGCGACCCGACCACAGCAGCCGACAGATCAAGCGAGTTGTACTCGGTGCCGAAGTCGTCTTCGTCAGCCGCCACCACCGGCGCCGCGTTCGCCACCACCGGCGCGGCGTCCGCAGTCGCCGCAGCGCCGTCCGCCCCGCCCAAGTGCTTGCTGGCAGCAACTACCGTCGGGTCACCGTGGACAGTGACGCCCGCGTGAGCCAGAGCAGGAAGGGCTCGCGCCAGGAACTCGTCGGCGACCGCGGCATGCACCAACAACGATTCGGCCGCATTGCACACACTAGGACGCTGAACCTTGGAGTTCAGCAAAATCTCCAACCCGAGATCAAGATCCGCGTCAGCATCGATGTACACATGGCAGTTGCCCACACCGGTCTCGATCACCGGCACCGTCGACTCGCTGACAACCGTCTGGATCAACCCGGCACCACCACGCGGAATCAGTACGTCCACCAGCCCGCGCGCCTGCATCAGCTCCTTCACCGCGGCGCGATCAGTCGGTACACCCTGAACCACATCCGCCGGCAACCCACTCGCCTCGGCAGCATCACGCAGCACCGCGACGATCGCCACATTGGACGCCGCGGCCGACGACGAACCGCGCAACAGCACGGCGTTACCGGACTTCAAGCAGATCCCGGCAGCATCGGCAGTTACATTCGGCCGCGCCTCATAGATGATCCCGACAACACCGAACGGCACGCGCACCTGACGAAGCTCAAGACCATTCGGCAAGGTGTACCCGCGAACCACCTCGCCGACCGGATCATTGAGCCCGGCAAGCTGCTCCAGCCCGGCCGCCATCCCGTCGACCCGCGCCGGGTCGAGCGCGAGCCGGTCGACGGTCGATTCCGGCGTACCAGCCTCGCGCGCCGCCGCGACGTCCTTTGCGTTGGCCGCGACGATCGCGTCCGTGTTCGCCCGCAGCGCCGCCGCCATCGCGCGCAGTGCCGCGTCTTTCGTCGCCCGGGACGCCTCCGCCAGCGCGTACGAGGCGACGCGCGCCCGCCGGGCCAACTCGATGATCTCGCTCACTTGTTCATCCTAGAACTCGTACGGAACCGGTGCTTCAGCCGCGGCAACCGTGCGACCACATGCGCGAGCGGTACGACGGCCGCCAGCGCGATGTCCAGCCGCCGATCAGCCGGCGCGACCGGTACCTCGGCCGCCTTCAACCGCCGCCACGCCCACACGCTGTACGGGATCACGACGAGCGGTGTGGTGACCAGACCCGGGGTGTAGCGACGCAGGACGACGGACTGCGCGATGTGCGTGCCGGCATGCCACCCGAAGCCCAGCAACGAGGCCTGGAAGAGCTTGCTGCGCCCACCGGTCCGTGCCCCGGCAGCGGACGCCGCCGCCATCACGATCCCGGTCAGACCGATCGCGGTCGCCGCCTCGCCGCCGGACATCGGCAGTACTTTCGGCAACGGCTGCGGCAGATCAGGCGATCGCGAGAACGACGGCATCGTCGCGAGCTCCTCGAGATCATGAAGAATCCAGGCCGCAAGCAGCCCCCAAGCCACCTTCTTCACCCCAGCACCCTCCTCAAGAAACACCTTCAGAACAGGCGCACAAACGTCGCCCTCACAGCAGGACCAGATCGTCCCGGTGCACGACCTCACGCTCGTACGCCGCTCCGAGCTCCCGCGCCAGGTCCCGAGTCGAACGCCCCAGCAACTCCGGCAACTCCGCAGCGTCGTAATTGACCAGCCCACGCGCGATCGTCACTCCCGACGGCGACACCAGATCAACCGGGTCCCCTGCCCCGAAAGTCCCTTCCACACCAGTGATCCCGGCCGGAAGCAGCGACGCCCGCCGCTGCGTCACAGCCCGAACCGCTCCCTCATCAAGCCGCAGCACACCCTGCCCCGACGTCGCATGCGCCAGCCACAACAACCGCGACTTGCGCCGCCGCCCAGTCGGATGAAACAACGTCCCGACCGGCTCCCCACGAAGCGCCTCGCCGACCCGCCCCGCCGACGTCAAGATGACCGGAATCCCTGCCCCAGTAGCGATCGCGGCCGCCTCGACCTTGGTCTGCATCCCGCCGGTACCAACGCCGGACGCACCGCTCTTGCCGATCGCCAACGGCTCCAGATCGGCCGCTCCCCGGATCTCGGTCACCATCGACGTACCCGGCTTCCGGGGATCCCCGTCATACAGCCCGTCCACGTCGGACAGCAGCAAAAGCAGATCGGTGTGTACGAGATGACTGGTCAGCGCCGCGAGCCGATCATTGTCACCGAACCGGATTTCGGTCGTCGCGACCGTGTCGTTCTCGTTCACGATCGGTACGACACCAAGCTCGAGCAGCCGCGCGAACGTACGGTACGCGTTCCGGTAATGACTGTGCCGGGTCACGTCGTCGACCGTCAGCAGCACCTGCCCGACCCGCAAACCATGCGTCGCAAAGGCGTCGCTGTACCGAGCCATCAGCAAACCCTGACCGACCGACGCGGCCGCCTGCTGCGTGGCGAGGTCGCGCGGCCGGGTCCGCAGGCCCATCGGCGCCAGCCCGGCCGCGATCGCGCCGGAGGAGACGAGCACCACCTCGGTGCCCTCCACCCGGCGCGCCGCGATCGCGTCGACGAGCAGCCGGAGTCGTTCGTGGTCGATCTTGCCGCGCTGGGTCAGCGACGACGAGCCGACCTTCACGACGATTCGCGTGGCGTTCAACGCCTCCGCGCGCTGGTCCATGACATCAACCGTTTTCTGTGCTTTCCGCCGCTCGCTCACGCGCTTCCTTGCGCGCCAGTTTCGCGGCCGCCTCTGCGGCCCGTTTCGCCTCGGCCGGTGACATGTCGACCTCGTCCGCGTCCCAGTCCTGGCCGTGTTCGACCCAGCCCTCGGCCCGCTCCCCGGCCCGGTACGCGTGATACTCGCTGTCCTTCGTCCGCCGCCGCTGCGCCGCGGGACGGTCCTCCTCCAGCCGGTGGTCCTCACCGCGGCGGGCCAGGATCTCCGCGCCGGCCGCGACATCGGGAGCGAAGTCGAACACGATCGCGTTCGGCCCGTCGCCGATCATCACCGCGTCACCGGCCTGCGCGCCGAGCTTGATCAGCTGCTCCTCGACGCCGAGCCGGTTCAGCCGGTCCGCCAGGTAGCCGGTCGCCTCCGCGTTCGCGAAGTCGGTCTGCCGGACCCAGCGCTCGGGCTTTTCGCCCTGTACCAGCCAGCCGCCGTCCTCCGGCAGCTGCTTCACCTTGAACTCGGGACCACCCTGCACCTGCGGCCGGATCACGATCCGCGTGGTGTCGGGCTTCTCCTGCTCCGCGCGCCGGCGGACGACGATCTCGGCCATCGCGTACTTGAGCGCTTCGAGGCCCTCGTGCGACGCAGTCGAGATCGGGAACACCCTGAGCCCGCGCTGCTCCAGCTCGGCCTGCACCATGTCGGCGATCTCGCGCGCATCGGGTACATCGATCTTGTTCAGGGCAACGATGCGCGGCCGGTCCTCCAGCCCACCGTGCGCGCGCAGCTCGGCCTCGATCGTGTCCAGGTCGCTGAGCGGATCCCGGCCCGGCTCGTACGTCGCGCAGTCGATGACGTGGACGAGTGCGGCGCACCGCTCCACGTGACGAAGGAAGTCGTGCCCGAGGCCACGGCCTTCGCTCGCACCCTCGATCAGGCCGGGTACGTCGGCGACGGTGAACGTGGTGTCGCCGGCGATGACGACACCCAGGTTCGGAATCAGGGTGGTGAACGGGTAGTCGGCGATCTTCGGTCGCGCGCGGCTGATCGAGGCGACCAGCGACGACTTGCCGGCGCTCGGGAAACCGACCAGGCCGATGTCGGCAACCACCTTCAGTTCGAGGACGAGCGTACGCTCCTCGCCGTCCTCGCCCAGGAGCGCGAAACCAGGGGCCTTGCGGGAACTGCTGGCCAGGGCCGCGTTGCCCAGACCGCCCTTGCCGCCCTGGGCCGCGACGAACTCCGCGCCCGGTCCGACCAGGTCGGCCAGCACCTCGCCGTTGGCGGTGCTGATCACCGTGCCCTCGGGGACACCGAGGACGACGTCGCCGCCGTTGCTGCCGGCCTGGTGGTCACCCTTGCCCTGGGCACCATTTGTCGCGGCGCGGTGGCTGGAGCGGTGGTAGTCGACCAGCGTGGTCACGTCCGGGTCGACGCGCAGGATCACACTGCCGCCGTCACCGCCGTTCCCACCGTCCGGTCCGCCGAGCGGCTTGAACTTCTCGCGGTGCACCGAGGCGCACCCGTTTCCGCCGCGACCGGCGGTGACGTGCACCGTGACGCGGTCGACGAAGCTGGGGATGGCCATCGATGTTCTCTTCCTGCCAGAGGTTCCTGCTGTTGCCTACACAGCGCTGGTGTTCACCCAGTGCTGTTGCCTACATAGCAAAAGGGCGGGTACGCGGTATTCCGCGACCCGCCCTTGTGCAGAGCTTGTACTTCGTCCGGGTGGCGGTGTTACTCCGCCGGGGCCGGGACGATGTTGACGACGCGGCGACCGCGCCGGGTGCCGAACTCCACGTGGCCCTCGGCCAGCGCGAACAGCGTGTCGTCGCCACCACGGCCGACCAGGTTGCCCGGGTGGAAGTGGGTGCCGCGCTGCCGGACGATGATCTCGCCGGCGTTGACCAGCTGACCACCGTACCGCTTCACGCCGAGCCGCTGCGCGTTGGAGTCACGACCGTTGCGGGTCGAGGCCGCTCCCTTTTTGTGTGCCATGTCGAGATCAGCTCACTTCTTCTTCGAGTCGATCGCGGTGACCTTGACCTGGGTGTAGTGCTGACGGTGCCCCTGGCGCTTGCGGTAACCGGTCTTGTTCTTGTACTTGAGGATGTTGATCTTCGGGCCCTTGGTACGGCCGAGGACCTCGGCCGACACAGCCACGTTGGCCAGCGCCGCAGCGTCGGCCGTCACGGTGTCGCCATCGACGACGAGGACCGCCGGCAGCGCGACGGTGTCGCCCACCTTCTCGGTCAGGCTGTCGATCTCGATGACATCGCCGACGGCGACCTTCTGCTGGGTGCCGCCACTGCGCACGATCGCGTACACCGTGGATCTCACTCTCTGCTGGATCGGAAAACTTACAAGTGTGATGGTGTGGGCGGGACTGCTACGAGGCGAACTCGCTTGCCACACTTACACACCGAGCACAGGTTCGGTGCGCCGGGAGCGCACCGAACCACAAGCTTACAGCCCGAGGCTGGCAAACTCGAAATCGGTTCAACCGTGGGTGCTGACGAGCTCGGTGGCGTCGGTCGAGCCACCCGTCCCATCACCCTCGGTAGCGGTCTTGCTACGGCTCCGACTGCTTCGCCGGCGCCGGGTCGACTTGCCTGACCCGTTCTGCGCCGCCTCGGTCGCGTCCGCCTCGGCAGCTCCCTCAGCTGGCGCTCGGTCGGCGCCTGCGACCTCCGCAGCCGGGAAGCCGGTGGCTTCGGGGCTGATGTGGGCTTCGGCGTCGGCGATCGGGTAGCCGGTGGGTTCCGGTGTGCCGGCGTCCGCGGCAACCGGCGTACCCGGCTCCTCGTCCTTCTTCACCGTCGCGGCCGCGATCTGGGCCAGCCTCTGGGCGGCGTCGCCGTTGTGCTGCGGCGCCTCCGCCTCGGCGGCCGGCTCGTCCTCGCCACGGTTCTTGCCCCGACGCCGGCGCGAGCTCTTCCGCCCGCTCTCCTCCGGCTGCGCGGCCTTCCCATGATCGTGACCGTTGCCACCGTTCCCGGAGCCACCGTTCCCCGAGCCGCCGTTCCCGGAGCTGTTCGCGGAACCGCGGCTGTCGCGGCGCCGGGACTCCTTCGGCTCGTCGTGCAGGATCAGCCCGCGCCCACCACAGTGGTCGCAGTTCTCGCTGAACGCCTCGAGCAGACCGGTACCGATCCGCTTCCGGGTCATCTGGACCAGCCCCAGCGACGTCACCTCGGCGACCTGGTGCTTGGTCCGGTCCCGGCCCAGGCACTCGACCAGCCGGCGCAGCACCAGGTCCCGGTTCGACTCCAGCACCATGTCGATGAAGTCGATCACGATGATGCCGCCGATGTCGCGGAGCCGGAGCTGCCGGACGATCTCCTCGGCCGCCTCCAGGTTGTTCTTGGTGACGGTCTCCTCGAGGTTTCCGCCGGAGCCGGTGAACTTGCCGGTGTTCACGTCGACCACCGTCATCGCCTCGGTCCGGTCGATGATCAGCGAGCCACCCGACGGCAGCCAGACCTTGCGGTCCAGCGCCTTCTTGATCTGCTCGTCGATCCGGTAGTTCGCGAACACGTCGCTGTGGGCCTTCTCGACCCGGTCGACCAGATGCGGCGCAACCCCGGCGACGCACTCCCGGACCTGGTCGTACGCCTGGTCGCCGGAGATCACCAGCTTCGCGAAGTCCTCCGTGAACAGGTCACGGACAACGCGGATCAGCAGGTCCGGCTCGCCGTACAGCAGCTGCGGCGCCTGGCCGTTCTTGGACTTCTTCTCGATGTCCTCCCAGGCGGCCTGCAGGCGGCTGACGTCGGCGGTCAGCTCCTCCTCGGACGCACCTTCGGCCGCGGTCCGGACGATCACGCCGGCCTCGTCCGGGACGATGTCCTTCAGGATCGTCTTCAGCCGGTTCCGCTCGGTGTCGGGCAGCTTGCGGCTGATACCGCCGTTGCCACCACGCGGTACGTACACGACGTACCGCCCCGGGAGGCTGATCTGGTTCGTCAGGCGCGCGCCCTTGTGGCCGATCGGGTCCTTGGTCACCTGTACCAGGACGGACTGGCCGGACTTCAGTACCTGCTCGATCTTCCGCGGACCGTTCGCGCCGCCGAGCGTCGCCCAGTCGACCTCACCGGCGTACAGAACGGCGTTGCGGCCCTTGCCGATGTCGATGAACGCGGCTTCCATGCTCGGAAGCACGTTCTGTACGCGGCCGAGGTACACGTTGCCGATCAGCGACGTCTGCTCCGCCGTGGTGACGTAGTGCTCGACCAGGACGTTGTCCTCGGAGACCGCGATCTGGGTCAGGTCGTCGCGGGACCGGATCACCATCGTCCGCTCGACCGACTCACGCCGGGCCAGGAACTCGGCCTCGGTCACGATCGGCGCGCGGCGGCGGCCGGCGGCGCGGCCCTCGCGGCGGCGCTGCTTCTTCGCCTCGAGGCGGGTCGAACCCTCGACCGCGGTGATCTCGTTCGCGGTGTTCTTGCTCCGCGGCTCGCGGACGCGGACGACTGTCTCGTCCGGGTCGTCCGGGGCAGAACCGGAGTCCTCACCCTTACGACGGCGGCGACGCCGGCGCCGGCGGGACGAACTACCGCCCTCGTCGTCGTCAGAGTCGTTCGCGTCGTGATCGCCGTCCTCAACGGCGTCGTCGGACCCGTCACGCCCGGCGGCGTCCTGCTTGGCACCGTCGCGTCCGCTGTCCGGCTTGCCGCCGCGGCCCGCGCCGTCACGGTTGTCGCGGCCGCTGTGGTCGGTGTCGTGGTCGTCCTGGTCGTCGTCGGAGTGCTCGTCGGTGCTGTCGTCGGCACCGTCGGCGTCTCCAGCCTTGCGGCGGCGACGCCCACCACGGCGCCGGCGCCGGCGGCGAGTCCCCTCGCCCCCTTCGTCGCCGTCGTCCGCGTGTCCGTCCGGGTGCCCGTCGGTCTGCGCGTCGGCCTCAGCCTCAACCTGTCCGTCGGCCTCAACCACGGTGGTGTCAGCAGCACCACGACGGCTCCGACGCGTACGAGTGCGAGTCGAACCGCTCTCGTCAGCAGCATCACCACTCGTAGCCGCTGAGCCGTCAACCGCACCGCCCTGCGAACCGTCAGCCGCCTGCGAACCGTCCGCAGACGCCCCACGCCGAGTGCGAGTGCGCGCCGAACCGTCGTCGGCAGCATCACCCGAGCGCGAGTCGCCGGCGCCAGCGCCGGCGGAGCCGGAACGCGAGCCGGAGGCACCGGAGTGCGAGTCGGCGGCGGCAGAGCGCGAGTCGGCGGAGTCAGAGCGGGAGTCGGTGGA
Source organism: Kribbella hippodromi (assembly GCF_039531045.1). Lineage (NCBI taxonomy): Bacteria > Bacillati > Actinomycetota > Actinomycetes > Propionibacteriales > Kribbellaceae > Kribbella > Kribbella hippodromi. The sequence goes on from NZ_BAAAPH010000024.1 coordinate 68,689, forward strand.
GGCGGAGTGCGAGTCGTAGGCGCCGGAGTGCGGGTCGGCGGAGGCGGAGCGGGAGTCGCTGGTGCCTGTGGACGCGGAGTGCGAACCGTCGGCAGCGGCGTTCTCCCCGGCCGCGGACTGCGCACCGTCGGCGCCGGCACCGCGGCGGTTCCGTCGGGTGCTCGGCTTGGCGCCGGTGTCTTCGGCGTCAGCGGACGCGCCACGGCGGGTGCGGCGGCGGGTGGTTGGCTGCTCGTCGGCGCCTGGCTCGGGGGTGGTGCCTGCGGCGGCTTCGAGCGGGGTGGCCTCAACGGGCGCCTGCTGAGCCGGGTTGTCCTGCGTCGGCGCCTGGAACAGCACAGCGGCAGGCGCAGCCGCGCGACGCCGCGTACGCCGAGCACCCGTCTCCCCCGCCGGCGCACCGTCCGAGGAGCTCGCACCGGCGCCACCATCAGCATCCGCCGCAGAGTTCGAGCCGCTCGCGCGGCTCGCCCTGGTCCCGGCGCTTGCTCCGTCGGCGCCCGCCGGGGCGGTCGCGGTCGTCGTGTCGGTGGTGGTCGTGCGGCGGCGGGTGGTGCGCTTGCGTGGGGCAGCCACTTCCTGTGTACCTGACGTGTCAGCAGAAGCAACCGGGCCATCGGTGACCGGTGAATCCGTCGTCACCAGGCCACCAGTCGCGGCACCGGCCGGCGAACTGCCGGCGGAGGCGGCGTCGGCTGAGGCCGCAGCCTTCTTCGTGGTGCGTTTGCGGGTGGCCTTCTTGGCGGGAGCGTTCTCCACGACCGGGCCCGCATCCGCGGTGGACGACGAGGCGTCGGCCCCGGGGGCGTCCGGGAGGGTGTCCTGGGCCGCCTTCTTGGCGACGCGCTTGGTGGTCTTCTTGGCCGGCGCCTTGGCGGCGGTTTTCTTCGCGGCCGGGGCCTTCTTCGCGGCGGCCTTGGCGGCCGTCTTCGCGGTCTTCTTGACCGGGGCCGGGTCGGCCGACTGGTCGTCGGCCTGGGTCGGGACCGCCTCAGCGGCCGGAACCGGCTCGGCGGTCTTCTTCACCGTGCGCTTGCGCGTGGCGGTGGTCTTCTTCGCGGCCGGCGCCTTCTTCGCGCCACGGCGCGTCGAGGGGGCGGCGTCGGTGGCAGCCGTTTCGGCTGCCTCGGTGGTCGGCTCGTTGTCGAGCATGCAGTGCGGGTCTCCTCAAGCCCTCCGGCGCATCCTGCGACCCCTGTCACGGGTCCGGGCGCGGCCACAAGGCGGTCACGGTTCGCCGCGCCTGGCCCCCGGACTACTCGGGGCCGCAACGTGGCGGAAGCCTGCTGGATCCGCTCCGCCCGCGCTCAGGGCACAGAGGGAGCGGCGGCGTCGCCCTCCGCTGTGTGCGTCTGGTGGGGATCTGCCTGGCCGGTCGCGGTCGCCTGGTTGGCGTCGCGGTCACGAGCGAGCGGATCTTCCACCGTGCCGGTGTCCGCGGTGAGCGGGCCCTGGGCGAGCCTGGTCAAAAGAGCCGGGCCCGTCACCGGGAGCGTCGCTACCTCGCGCACGCCGGCGAGAACGTCGTCGGGTCTCACGGCCGGGGTTCCGTGCCGTAACACCACTTGCAGTATCGCACACGTCGCAACCGGCCCCGGTTCACTCGCGACGGTGAGTCGGAGAACGGCGGCCCGACAGTCGAACGAGCGAAGTCCGCGTTTGGTCATGCGCTCGACCAGAATTTCCTCCCGCCCGAGGAACGCCCGCGCCGCTGCCTCCGCCGCCTCCGGATCGACTCCGGGCAACGCGATCAGCCACTCGCTGGCCTCCAGCCGCTCGGCCAGCCCACCTGGCCCGGCGACCACCACCTCGAGGACGTCCAGCCCCGGCGGCAGCGCCTCGTCCAGGGCGGCCCGGACCTGCTCGGCGTCCCGCTCCTGTGTGAGCGATATCTCCAGGTACTCGGCTTCGGAGGCTGCTCCGGTCGGCGCGGCGCCCGCGTACGAGATCTTCGGGTGCGGGCTGAAACCGTGCGAAAACGCCACCGGCAGCCCGGCGCGCCGGACGGCCCGCTCGAACGCCCGCTGGAAGTCGCGGTGTGAGGTGAATCGCAGCCGCCCCCGCTTGGCGAACCGGACGCGGAGCTTCTGGACCGCGGGCAGCTGCTGCGACGGCGGAGCTTGAACTGGTGGCACGCCCACAGTCTCTCAAACAGCCATCGACCCCGATCGGACGGCACTCACCACAGCCCCGCGCTCAACCCGACGGCGCTCGCGGCGGCTCCCCCGCTCATTCCGATGGGGTGTACCGCGCTTCCGGTGCCCAGGCCGGTCTTGCGGCGCGGTTCAGCTCGACGTGTACGTCGCCGCGCAGGTCGTCGTACACGATGACGCGACTGCCGTCGACGGGTACCCGATCGGGTGACGTACGCATCCGCGCCCGGCGCTGGTGATGCCCGGCCGGCGAGTCGTACTCGATGGTGACATGCAGCTCGGGGTTGTTGCCGAGCCAGTAGATGATGTCTCCGAGGCGTACCTGCCCGTCGTACCGGTGTCCGTCCCGGCGGAGCCGTTCGATCGTCGTCTGCCGCCGGTGCGCGTGCAGCAGGGCGCCGGGCAGCCGTAGCACCACGGCGATCCACCACAGACCGGCCAGGATCGCGAGGGCCGCCGAGATCGCGATCGCCTCGGTGCCGACCAGGCCTTGGGTGGTCCGCCGGATCGTCTCGGCGGTGTCAATCCGCAGCGCGGTGACAACCGAGATGGCTGCGCCGGCAACCAGTCCGGCCAGCAGCGGCGCGGAGCGCAGGAACGACGCGACCCGGCGTTGCCCGAACTCTTGCCGTGCTTGTTCGGTGACGTCCGTGGTGACGAACAGGGTCAGGTACCCGCCGATGATCGCGGCGACAATCGCCCAGCCAACCGGAACCTCACCGGGTACGTCGACAGCGCAACTGCCCGCGGGCGCGGACGTGCCGCCGCAGAGCAATGACGTACCCAGCAGACTCGCGATGCCCCAACCGATGAAGCACAGGGCCGATGAGATCAGCAATCGCCCGGTCAGCTGCCCGGGCCGCTCCCCCGGAGCCAGGCCGGTGATCCGACCGCCCTTGTCGACGGTGGAGAAGACAGGCCGATAATCCCACCAGTCCCGCGAATCCACCTCCCGCGAATCCCCCGCCCCTGAAAGCCCGTCCCCCGACGCCGCCCCGCCGGCTGTTTCGCTCGCCGTTTCGTCGGCCACCATTGCCTCCCCAGGGTCCGATCGGGACGAACCGTACCTGGAAATAAAGTGATACTGCATCCTTGGGAAACCGTTCCGGGGAGCGGTCTGCCGGAGCGTTTCTGGCGTATATGGGGAGAAACGCTCCCAGGTCCGCCCTGAAAGGCTCCTGGGATCAGCCGTCGGTGGGTCGATTCGCCGACGGTTTCGATCGGGTGCCGACGGCTTCCACCCGGCGGCCGCGGTGCCGGGCAGGTGTTCACGGCTGGGCGGCGGATTTTCCGGTCAGGTAGAGCGCCCAGCCGAGGAAGCCGAAGGACACCGTCGCCAGCACCGTCCGGACCAGGTTGAAGGTCCGCCATTTCGACTCGTCGAAGGCCGCTCGGACCGCCGCGACGTCGATCGAGCCCGGGTCGCCGGCCGCCTTCAGCGCGTCGTTCATCGGTACGTTCACCGCGACCGTGACGATCATCGAGACCAGGTACAGCACGAACGCGATCGCGATCCACGGCAGCGCCTTCTCCTTCAGGCTGACCGCGCCGGCGAGCAACGTGAACAGCAGCGCGCCGACGAATCCGAGGCCGAGGAACAGCGGGTTCACGATCGCCCGGTCGACCGCCTGGAACGCGCTCACGAAGGTCTTGTCGTCGGTCGTCGCCAGGCCGGGCATGAACGCGTTCGCGTAGATCCCGTACACCCCGGCCACCAGGCCCGTCGTCATCGTGGCCGCCATCAGTGCCGCCACCCGCAGTCCGTTCATTTCACTCCTCCAGTACGGCGGGAACTCCCCGCACCGGAAAAGTTATGTGCCCCGGACGCCGGATGACATGTCGGCGAAACTCACTTCCATGTCAGCGCGGCTCAGAGCCTTCCGCACTGGCCGGAACGTGGTCCGGCGACCCTGTTCGGTGCCTCGAGATTCGTTGGTGCTGTGGTGTTGGTGGCGCAGGTCAGTGGGCCGTTGATGGTGTTGCCGGCGATGGCCGGAGGCTGGGTTGTTGTGGCGTTGGCGACGGATAGCGGGCCTTGGATCGTGGTGCCGATGATGACCAGGCTGCGGTTGGTGCGGTCGGCGCTGACTGGGCCTCCGACAGTTGAGCGGAGCAGTTGCAGGTCGGCGGCGCGGTCGGCTCGTACGGGGCCTGTCAGGCGACTGTCGCGCGCTATCAGGGATGCACCGGCCGCGACGACGATCGGGCCGTTGATGGTGGCGTTGGTCAGGCAGGTGACGCCGGAGGTCAGGTACAGCGGGCCGTTGTAGGTGCCGGTTCGCGTTGTGGTGCAGGCGGGCGCGGGATGCAAGAGCGTGACGGCGAATTGCTTGGGCGTACCAATGTTGCCGGTGGCATCTATTGCGCGGTACTCGACTTGGTGGCGGCCGTAGCCGGACGGGACGTTGTCCCATGGGACGACGCGCGGTACGCCGAGTTTGCCGTACACGAGCTGGTCGATCTCGGTGCCTTCGGCGGTGAAGCGGAACGGCGCGGAGGCGTCGGTCGGCCAGCCGTAGTAGTTGTACCAACCGTCGCCGTCCACGCGGAACTCCGGGACGACGTACCCCGGGCTGTCATCTTTTGCCGACAATCCCATTGTGAACATGTCGTCGTAGATGTACTCCGGACCGCTGGTCTTGTTCACGGTCAGGAGTGGCTTGGACATGGTGGGCGTGACGGTCGGTTCGACGCCATCGACCTGCCAGGTGAGTGAGTCGGTGCCTACCTGCGCGGTCAGGGTGTGCCGGCCGGTCAGGTGGAGCGGCGCGAGGGCGAGGTCCCGGTCGTTTCCTGGGTTGGGTACGACGGCGCCGTCGAGTCGCCAGGTGATGGCCGGCTGTGCGGTCGCGGGCTGAGTGGTTTCCACGTACACGACCTCGTCCGCGCTGACCGGGTGCTCGGTCGAGCTGGACGTGGTGAACATCGGCGCGGCAGATGCGGGCGGGGTGGGCTGACTATTGTCGACAATCCAGGTGCGGGTGGCGGTTGGGCGGACGGTGGGGTCGCGGATGAACGTAGTATTGTCAACAATAGACGCGGTCAGCGTGTGTTGACCCGGCGCGAGATCCAATGCGGCGAGGTCGACGGCGCGGGCGTTGGCGGTTGGTAGTACGGCACCGTCGAGCGTCCAGGTGACGTCCAGCTCGTGGTCGACCGGGTGCAACGTCTGCAGCCAAACGACCTGGTCAGCCGCGACCGGACCAGCCGGCGTACTCCCCTGGAACAGCGTCGCCTTTGCCGACAATCGCTGGGTCATCCGCTCCCGCGACACCTGATCGAAGTAGTACCCGAGCACCTTCATCATCGAGTGCGCACTGGGTCGCCAGACACCCGAACCGGCGTACATCCCGCCCTCGTACCGCCCGATCGTCCCGCCGGACTCGGACGGCTCCCCCAGCCAGCGGTACCACTTCTTGTGCTGATCCAGCATCTGCTGCTCGGTCAGCAGACTGTGATGAATCGAGGACGGCTCCGACCCTTGGTACGGAGCTCCGCGATCGCCCCGCGCGTAGTAGTCGTACTCATCCTGCAATCCACCCAGCGAGTGCCCCAGCTCGTGCGGTGTGATCAAAGCCGACAGTGCGTTCCCGCCCGACGCAGTCGCGTACGAACCACCCGCGCCGCCGTACGTCGCGCTGTTGCCGATAGCAAGGATCTGCCGATTGGCGGAGGTAGTACCAGGAACCAGGTCGGCGTACTGCGTGGCCGCCGCCTGGCTGACTGTCAGCAACCGCTGCACACTGCCCGGATTGCAGCCGCCCCAGAACCCCATCTGCAACGGAGTGTTCCGCTTCGGTGCATCCAGCCCGGGGTCGCAGTCCACGCCGCTCTCCGGAGAGGCGATCTCCACGGCGTACACGTTGATGTAGTTCCGGTACGTCTTGAACGGCTCGATGCTCCAGAGGATGTTCAAGTGCTTGTCCAACTGCTCGCGGAACTTCGGCAGCTCGGACGCTGTGTAGCCGTCACCCATCACCACCAGGTTGAACCGGGAGGCGGCCGGCCCACTGACCTGGATCGGCACCACAGTCGCCTCCGGCCCGGCGGCGTCCAGTACGGCGGCCTGGGCGGGCGGCGGTAGCGTGATGAGCAAGCCGGTGATCAGCGCGGCAAGTGCGGTCAGGAGCTTCGTACGCATCGTTCCTCCACCAGCTGGGCGACGCTGACGTCAGCAGCTTACGAAGGCGGGCCCGAGTACGTCAGGACCTTCCGCGTGGCGACCTGGCGCCGAACCGGGCCCGCGTGCGGCATCATGAGGGGTCGGGAGCAGTTGTGAGGAGAGGACACCGATGACGGAACCGGCACAGTCGCCGCGGCGCGAGCCGGACCCAGCGGTCGTGGATGCCGGCGACGGCGACGGCAGGGGCATCTACTGGGTGCTGAAGAACCTGGTCGTCGGACCGCCGGTCAAACGCATCTTCCGGCCGAACGTTCTCGGTGCCGAGAACATCCCGGCCACCGGCGCGGCGATCATCGCCAGCAACCACCTCTCGTACGCCGACTGGATCTTCATGCCGCTGGCACTGCGCCGCCGGGTGACGTTCGTGGCGAAGTCCGACTACTTCACCGGCGCGGGGATCAAGGGCCGGTTCCAGCGCGGGTTCTTCAAGGGCACCGGGCAGGTGCCGATCGACCGGTCCGGCGGGTCGGCGTCCGAGGGCGCGATGCGGGCCGGGATGAAGGTGCTGGAGCGCGGCGAGTTGTTCGGGATCTACCCGGAGGGCACCCGCTCGCACGACGGCCGGCTGTACAAGGGGCGTACCGGCGTCGCGCGGCTGGCGCTGGAGGCGAAGGTGCCGGTGATCCCGTGCGGCGTGATCGGTACCGACGTGGTCGCACCGCCGGGCAAGGTCGTCGCGTCGTTCGCGTCCCCGACGGTGAAGTTCGGTGAGCCGCTGGACTTCTCCCGGTACGAGGGGATGGAGAGCGACCGGCTGATCCTGCGGGCAGTCACCGACGAGATCATGTACAAGATCATGGAGCTGTCCGGGCAGGAGTACTTGGACATGTACGCCACCAAAGCCAAGGCGCTGGAGGGGCGGGCGGTCACTGGGGCACCGGACAGGGTCCGTAAGACGGACACCTGATCCGGTTGGTGAGATGGGTGGGTCTAGTCTGGTAGATCGTGGACGGACCGATCGCATATCAGGGTGAGCCAGGCGCCAACTCGGCGATGGCGTGCACCGACATGTTCCCCGAGCGCGAGCAGTTGCCGTGTACGACGTTCGAGGACGCGCTCGAGGCGGTCAGCAGCGGGCGCGCCGGACTTGCGATGATCCCGGTGGACAACTCGATCGCCGGACGGGTCGCGGACATCCACCACCTGCTGCCTGAGTCCGGGCTGCACATCGTCGGTGAGTACTTCCTGCCGATCCACTTCCAGTTGCTCGGTGTCCCCGGGACTTCGCTGGATCGGATCAAGACGGTCCGCAGCCACGTACACGCCCTCGGCCAGTGCCGGAAGATCATCCGCGAGCACGGCTGGTCGACCGTCGTCGCCGATGACACCGCCGGCGCGGCGCGGGAGGTCTCCGAACTCGGCGACCCGACCGTCGCGTCGCTGTCACCACGGGCCGCCGCCGGGCTGTACGGCCTCGATACCCTCGCGTCCGACGTCGAAGACGAGCACCACAACACCACCCGATTCCTGGTCCTCTCCCGTGAACCCGAGATCCCGCCGGTCGGGTCGGGCCCGATCATCACGTCCTTCGTGTACCGGGTCCGCAACGTGTCGGCCGCGCTGTACAAGGCGCTCGGTGGTTTCGCGACCAACAGCGTGAACATGACCAAGCTGGAGTCGTACCAGCTGGGCGGCATGTTCTTCGCCACCCAGTTCTACGCCGACATCGAAGGCCACCCCGAAGACCCCAACGTAGCCCTCGCCCTGGAAGAACTCGCCTTCTTCTCCGTCGAGGTCCGCCTCCTGGGCGTCTACCCCGCCCACCCCTTCCGCACCACAATTGCCGAACCAGCCGCCAACCGAGCCCTCCGCCCGCACCACTAACCAGCGGTGGGCGCCGTACGGGTCCTGCTGATCGGCGGGACCTCGAACGCCGGCAAGTCGACGGTGGCTCAGGTGATCGCGCGACGGCTCGGGTACGAGTACGTGTCGACGGACCGGCTCGGCCGTCACCCCGGCCGTCCGTGGACGACGACCGAGCAAGACGTGCCGGAGCATGTCGTAGAGCACTACCGCTCCCTCACGGAAGTGCAACTGGTCGAGGCGCTCCTCAAGCACTACGAACGAATGTGGCCACGGGTGGAGGAGCTGATCTCAACTCACACCCCCGCTCCGGGGGTTGGGCTGCTGTTGGAGGGGTCCGGGGTGTGGCCGGAGTACGTCGTCCGGCTCGGGGCGCCGTACACGGCGGCCGTTTGGCTGACCGCGGACAAGCGCGTGCTGGCCGACCGCATCCACGACACCAGCCGGTACGACGAGCTGACTGCCGACCGCCGACTGCTGGTCGACAAGTTCCTCGCCCGCTCCCTCGACTACCAGTCCGCGATGCTCGATCAGCTCAACCGCCTCCACCTCGCCCACCTCGACACCACCAACCTCACACTCTCCGCCACCGTCGAGAACGTCCGCGCCTTAACCGATGGTTGATCGCTCCGTGGGTTAGGACATCGCATCAAGTGTCCAAGGTCCCGAGTCCCTGTCCGAGGTCACGCACGGGGCGGGTCGGCGCGGATCGGTTGGTGTAGGGCGACTTAGGCGAGAACTTCGCGGGCGAGTGCGCTCAGGCGCCTGTGGTTGTCGGTAGTGGGGTTGAACCACTCGGAGCCGGCAGTGTCGGACGACGTGATGGAGGTGGTGGGGAGAGCCGTTGGGAGGGCTACATCGGCGTAGACGCCGTGGTGGTGGAGGTTGATGGGCTCGCCTGCGGAGGATTCGCGTACGTGCAGGGTGAACGGGGTGAAGTCGGTGGGTGCGGTGATGCGTAGGCCTAGTTCTTCCTGGAGTTCTCGTTCGAGGGTTTGGGGCCAGGACTCGCCTGGTTCGGGGCGGCCGCCGGGTAGGTCCAGGAGATTGGTGTACGGGCCTCGGGTCTTGTGGACGAGGAGGATGCAGCCGGCGGCGCTGATGCGGGCGTACACGCCGAAGTGGTACTCCATCGGCTGATGGTAGTTCGCGGGTGGTGGGTGGGGTGGTTAGGGTTTGGGGGTGGAGATTGTTGCGGTGGATGGGCGGGATTCGGATGTGTTTCGGCGGTTTTATGGGGTGAAGTTTGGGGTTCGGCGGGAAGAGCTTGAGTTTCCGGTGGGGTTGGGGGTTGAGGAGGCTCGGGTGGTGATGGCTCGGGAGCATGCGGATGTGCGGGCTACTGGGCTTGGGCTGGTGGACGGGGATGTCTGGCTGGGGGTGGCTTGGCTGGATTGGTGGCTGGTGGGGAACACCGACACGGTGGATGTTGAGCTTGCGGTGGTGCCGGAGTATCGGCGGCGTGGGGTTGGTAGCCGGTTGCTGGAAGTTGCGGTTGAGCAGGCGAAGGCGGCTGGGCGGCGGATCCTGTCGGGGACGAACATGGCGGGGGATCCGGAGACCGGAGACAGCCCGGGGACGCGGTTCGCGGCGGCGCGGGGGTTTGTGCGGAAGCATGCCGAGCTGCATCAGGTGGCCGAGTTCCCCCTGGACGAGGCGGCTTTGGATCGGCTGGATCAGCCAGTTGACGGGTACGAGATCGTTCAGTGGCGCGAACACACACCGGATGAGTGGATGCCGCAGTTCGTCGAGTTGCTGAGTGGGATGAGCGAGGACGTACCGACCGGCGATCGCACGGACGAGCCGATTCGGTGGACGGCTGAGCTGGTGCGGAATGCGGAAGCGCGCCGGGTCGCGCAAGGACGGTTCACGTACACGACTGCCGCCGTACACATCGCGTCTGGCGAGCTGGCCGCGTACACGCAGATGGGTGGTACGCCGGAGACGCCCGATCGGTTGAATCAGTACGACACGTACGTCCGCCGATCGCACCGCGGCAACCGGCTCGGGGTCGCGGTCAAGGCGCCGAACCTTCGCGCACTGCAGGCGGGTGTCGCGCGCAAGGCCGTACTGCACACCTGGAACGCGCCCGAGAACGCCCCGATGATCGCAGTCAACACGAAACTCGGCTTCCGCCCGGTCGCCCAGCGAACGATGTGGGAACGGGTCCTCTAGACCCGCGCTCGTCGGCGGCTGACGAGTTGCCAGCTGCCGGCGATGGTCAGCGCGATGATCGCCACGGCCGGAACCTCGTCCCGCAGCTCGTTGCGTACCCGCGTATTGGCCCGCGCGCACCGAGCCAGGTGATGCAGCACCTGCACCCGGCCGTCGTGGTAATGCTCCGACTCGGCCGTGCACCGCGCCATTTGGGTGCCCGCGGCATCGATCTGCCCGCGGTGGTCGATCGCGTCCGGGAACACCCAGGCGAGCAGGCCGACGAACGCTCCGATCGTCAGCACCAGCCAGGCGACGCGTTTTGATCCGGTCACTCGGCGGCGGCCCGTTCCGCGCGATGGCGGCGGATTCGCCAGACCACGAAGACCACGATCACGATCGCCGCGACGACTAGCGCGGCGACCCGGCCGAAGGTCTTCTCGACCTTGGCGTACGAGTGGCCGGCCAGGTACCCGAGCAGCACCACGCCCGTGCCCCAAACGATCCCACCGGCCGCGTTGAAACTCAGGAACTTCAAGTAGCGCATCCCCGACATCCCGGCGAGCGCCGGCATCGTGGCCCGGAAGAACGCCACGAACCGGCCGAGGAACACCGCCGTCCCGCCCCGCTCGGCCAGCTGTTTACGCGCTGCGTCGAGACGCCCGGACCGGCCCTTCACCAGCCGGCTCGACAGCAACTTCGGCCCGAAAAAGCGCCCCACCTCGTACCCGACCGTGTCGCCGAGAATCGCGGCGCCGATCACCACCACGAGCACGATCGGCAACGACGCATGCCCGAGCGCCGCGATCACTCCCCCAAGCACAGCCGCCGTCTCACCCGGCAGTACGAAACCGACGAACAGCGCGTCCTCGGCGAACACCAGCAGCCCGACCACGCCGTACACGGCCGCCCCGTGCAGACCGAGCAGCCAGTCAGTCAGCCCCTTCATGGCAGACGCGGCCGCCGTACGTCGACCAGCACCGGACGCAACCTGGTTGTCGCGACCGCCTCGACCGCCCAGGTCAGCGGCCGGCGCAACAGCAACCAGGTGCCGAGGGCAACGATCGCGCCGAGCAGCAGGCCGGCCACCACATCGGCCGGGAAATGCGCCGCGATGTACACCCGGGTGAACGCCATCAGCACCGCGGCGGCGGCCGCGATGATCCCGAGCCGCCGGTTCACGATCCACAGCCCGACCGCGGCCGCGCCGGCCATCGTCGCGTGGTCCGACGGGAACGACGGGTCGGTGCTCCGGTTCGCGAGCACGAGGATGTTCGGCAGCGTCGTGTACGGGCGTGCCTCGTGCACCGCATGCACGATCGGTTGATTGACAGCCACAGCCAACAGGGTCGCACCACCCGCCGCGATGGCCGCAGCCACCCCCGCCACCTGCCCCGATCGCCGCGCCACCCACCAGCCCGCGACCAGCAGGACGCCGAACAGTACGACGCCGTAATTCGCATACGCCTGGGCCGGACCGTGCAACCACGGCGTGGCCTCGGCGAACTCGTTGATCTGCCCGAACAACCAGTGATTCACCGTAGCCCCCATCTACTACAATTCGGGTAGTAGCTGAATGCTACTACCTTGTCTGTAGTAGTCATGAGGAGACGTCGGTGCAGGCATCCCGGAGCCAGAGTCGCGGGCGGGGCGACCTGGAGCAGCAGGTGTTCGCCGCACTGGCCGCGGGCGGTGGGGCGATGACCACTACTGAGGTACGTGATGCGCTGGGCGGTGAGCTGGCGTACACGACCGTGATGACGGTGCTGGCGCGGATGGCTACGAAGGGCCTCGCGACCCGGAAGCGCGTCGGCCGTTCGTACGCGTACACGGCTGTTGTCGATGCCGCGGAGGTGACGGCGCATCAGATTCATCGGCTGCTGGATGAGCGGGGCGATCGCGCTGCCGTGCTGACTCGGTTTGCCCGCGGACTGTCTCGGGAGGAGTCCCAGCTGCTGGTGGATCTCCTGGCGGCCGACGAGCGCGCGTCATGACGACCGCCGCGGTCCTGGGGCTGATCGCGATCGTTGGTTATGCGTTGATCGCGCCGGCTGCGAGCCGGCGGTTGGTGCCGTCGGTTGCGACCGTGCTGCTCGTTGTGGGCAATCTGCTCGCGGCTGCCAGCGGGGTGTTCATCCTGGCGGTGATGGCGTTCACGTGGGTTGGGCAGTTCCCGCTGGTTGCGCAGCAGGGCGCGTGGTCGCCCGCGGCGCTTCGGAGCGACAGTCCGGTGCCGGCTTGGCCTGCCGCGGTGAGCGGTTGTTTGGTGATGGTTGCGCTTGGGTCGTTTCTGGTTGCCGGGTTGCGTCAGGCGCGGGCGCTGATTGCGGTGCATCGGGCGTGCCGCGGGCTTCGGCCGGTTGGTGATTTGGTCGTACTGGAGGATGAACGGCCGGATGCTTTCAGTACGCCGCAACCGGCCGGTCGGGTGATCGTGACGAGCGGTCTGCTGCGTGCGCTTGACCATCGCGAGCGGAAGGTGCTGCTTGCGCATGAGAACTCACATTTGGCGCATCATCACGCTTGGTGGAACCTGATCGCCGGGCTGACTGCGGCCGTCAACCCGCTGCTCCGTCCCGCTGCCCGCGCCGCGGCGACCGCAGCCGAGCGGTGGGCCGACGAGGACGCCGCAAGAGCCGTCGGCGACCGCCGACTGGTCGCGGAGACGCTGGTCCGGGTCGCCCAACTACAAACCCACTTCGCAGTCCCAGCAGCGGGTGGTTCTCGGCCGACCGCCCGAACGAGCGGAGATGCACGACCGGTGAGCGGACCGGCCGGGAGCAACCGGCCTGTGGTTGGGGCGACTACGGGTGACCAGCCGGTCGG
>NZ_BAAAPH010000024.1:81905-130883 GCF_039531045.1 Kribbella hippodromi
GGCGGAACAACCACCGGTGACCAGCCAGTCGGCGGAACAACCACCGGTGACCAGCCAGTCGGCGGAACAACCACCGGTGACCAGCCGGTCGGCGGAGCAACCACGGGTGATCGGGCGGTGGTGGGGGCGACTGGGGGTGATTTGGAGGCTCGGGTTCGGGCGTTGCTGGGGCCGCCGCCGCGTCGTCGCCCGGTGCTGATTGCGGTGGCGATTGCGGTCTTCGCGGTCGGTTCGCTGCCGGCCGCGGCTGTGCAGCACACCGGGGAGAGCCTGTTCGAGCACGCCGAGCGGCCGGCGGCCGTACACCACACCTGACCACCCGAATCACGCGAGGCGGCGCGCATACGCGCCTGCCCGGCCCGAGAAGCGCCAAGCCACACCCACCTGCACCTGCCCGGCCCGAGAAGCGCCAAGCGACATCCACCTGACCGGCCCGCGAAGCGCTAAGCGGCACCCACCCGCACCTTGCCGCGGCCCGAGTACACCGCCTGACGAGCCGGTTGGTTTCAGTACGGTCGAAGGGGTCGACGGATGTTACTCAATGACCTAATCTGCTGACTCTCTGTAGGTTTTCAACCGGAGGGTGTGCAGATGAGGAAGCTCGTAAGCGCGGTAGCCGCAACCGCCGCGGCAGCAGCCGGACTGATCGTGGCCGCACCGGCCCAGGCGGCACCGGCGTCCACGGCCGCGTGTGACCTGGTGACAGCCAAGTCGGTCGGCTACTCGGCGTCGATGCTGTTCGTCGCCGTCGGTCTGGAAGGGTGCTCGAACAGCGTCACCGAGGTCCGCGTGGAGCTACAGAAGGGCGCCAGCGCCTCCGGCCCGTTCAGCACGGTCGCCGAGACGTACGCGTACTCCGGCGGCGGCGCCTGGTTCGACGGCGGCACCGGCTGCGGGTACTACATCGGCGTCGCCCACTGGCAATCCCAAACCGAGACAACCCCCACCCCGGCGTACTACTGCAACTGACCCCAGCCAAGCCGCGGCTGTCATTTGCGGGGTTAACCACCGGCCTTGTGCCTTCACCACTCGCATGCGGGTGGTGAAGGCACAACACGAGGGGTTGACCCCTCAAATGGCAAGAGCGCAAAGGGCACGGCGGGGCGGAGCGGAGCGGAGCGGGGCGGGGGCCGAGTTGGGCGGGGCGGGGGCCGAGTTGGGGCGGGGCGGGGCGGGGGCCGAGTTGGGCGGGGCGGGGGCGGGGCGGGGGCGGGGCGGGGGTCAGACGACTGACAGTGGGAGGAGTTTTTTGCCGGTGGGGCCGATTTGGATTTCGGTGCCCATTTGCGGGCAGACGCCGCAGTCGAAGCACGGGGTCCAGCGGCAGTCCTCCACCTCGATCGCGCCGTCCTCCTCGAGCGAGTCCTGCCAGTCTTCCCACAGCCAGTCGCGGTCCAGCCCCGAATCCAGGTGGTCCCACGGCAGCACCTCGGCGTACTCGCGCTCCCGCGTCGTGTACCAGGCAAGGTCGACCGGCTCCCCGGCGAGCGCCTTCGCCGTGCACTCGATCCACCGGTCGTACGAGAAGTGCTCGCTCCACCCGTCGAAGCGCCCGCCGTCGCGCCAGACCGCCTCGATCACGCGGCCGATGCGGCGGTCGCCGCGGGACAGCAGGCCTTCGATGATGCCGGGCTTGCCGTCGTGGTACCGGAAACCGATCGCCTTCGCGTAGTTCTTGTCCGCCCGGATCGCCGCGCCGAGCTTCGCCAGCCGCGCGTCGGTCTCTTCCGAGCCGAGCTGCGCGGCCCACTGGAAGGGCGTGTGCGGCTTCGGTACGAACCCGCCGATCGACACCGTGCAGCGGATGTCCCGCCGGCCGGACGCCTCGCGCCCGGTCGCGATGACCTTCTTCGCCAGGTCCGCGATCGCGAGGACGTCCTCGTCGGTCTCGGTCGGCAGACCACACATGAAGTACAGCTTCACCTGCCGCCAGCCGTGGCTGTACGCGGCGGCGACGGTACGGATCAGGTCCTCTTCGGTGACCATCTTGTTGATCACCTTGCGCATCCGGTCGGACCCGCCCTCGGGCGCGAACGTCAGCCCACTGCGCCGGCCGTTGCGGGAGAACTCGTTCGCCAGCGTGATGTTGAAGGCATCGACCCGGGTCGACGGCAGCGACAGCGAGACGTTGCTGCCCTCGTACTGGTCGCCGAGGCCCTTCGCCACCTCCGCGATCTCGCTGTGGTCGGCGGATGACAGGCTGAGCAGCCCGACCTCCTCGAACCCGGACTGCTTCAGCCCGTTCTCGACCATCGCGCCGATCGTGGTGATGCTGCGTTCACGCACCGGCCGGGTGATCATGCCCGCCTGGCAGAACCGGCAGCCACGCGTACAGCCGCGGAAGATCTCCACCGAGAACCGCTCGTGCACGGTCTCGGCCAGCGGTACCAGCGGCTTCTTCGGGTACGGCCACGCGTCCAGGTCCATCACGGTGTGCTTCGCGGTCCGGAACGGTACGCCGGGGCGGTTCGGCGTGACGCGCTGAATCCGGCCGTCCGGAAGGTAGTCGACGGTGAAGAACTTCGGGATGTACACGCCACCGGACTTCGCCAGCCGGAGCAGCACCTCGTCCCGGCCACCGGGGCGGCCCTCGTCCTTCCACTCCCGGATCACCTCGGAGATCGCCAGCACGATCTCCTCGCCGTCGCCCATCACCGCGGCGTCGACGAAGTCCGCGATCGGCTCCGGGTTGAACGCCGCGTGCCCGCCGGCCAGCACGATCGGGTCCTCGTCGGTCCGGTCGACGGCGTGCAGCGGGATGCCGGCCAGGTCCAGCGCGGTCAGCATGTTCGTGTACCCGAGCTCGGTCGAGAACGACAGCCCGAACACGTCGAACGCACGCACCGGCCGGTGCGAGTCGAGCGTGAACTGCGGGATCGCGCTGTCCCGCATCATCTGTTCCATGTCCGGCCAGACCGAGTACGTCCGCTCGGCCAGGATGTGATCCCGCTCGTTCAGCACTTCGTACAGGATCTGGACGCCCTGGTTGGGCAGTCCCACCTCGTACGCGTCCGGGTACATCAGGGCCCAGCGGACACTGACCGCGTCCCACTCCTTGCTGACGGAGTTCAACTCACCACCGACGTACTGGATCGGCTTCTGCACACCCGGCAGCAGCGCCTCCAGGCGGGGGAACAGCGATTCGACAGTCATAGCCACTTCCAGTCAGCGATCAGAGCGCTTACCAGACTAACGCCGCGAGTCACGCACGCTGGAATCGCAGGCTCAGGCGAGGTGGGCCAGGAGTAGGGGGTTGACGAGGTCGGGGTGGGAGTAGGTGACCAGATGGGCGGCGTTTTCGACGATTTCCAGGTGGGCGCCGGGGATCTGGGCGGCCAGCGGGACGACGGTTTCCGGTGGGACGGAGGTGTCGGAGTCGGCGGTGATCAGGAGCACTGGGGCAGTGATGGTGGCGAGGTCAGGGACCAGATTGGTCGTGCTCAGCGCCTCGCAGCAGGCGGCGTAGCCCTCGGCCGGGCAGGCGAGGAGCATCTCGCGGATGGGCGCGATCTCGGTGAAGTCAGGCAGGAACCAGCGGCCCAGCGTGGCGTCGGCGATCGCCTTGGTGCCTTCGGCGCGTACCTGCGCGGCGCGCTCGGTCCATTGCTGTGGATTCGCGGCCGGATTGGACGGCGGGCAGATGATCGCGAACCGGTGGAACCGCTCCGGCGCGTTCTCGGCCAGCCACAAGCCGACCGCGCCGCCGAGCGAGATCCCGACGTACGACGCCTGCTCCGCACCGAGCGTGTCCAGCAACTCCAGGACATCGCCGCCGAGGTCCTCGATCGTGTACGGGCCATCGGGCGCCTCGGACTCACCGTGCCCGCGGTGATCGAAGGCCACCACCCGGAAGCGCTTGGACAGTACGTCCAGCTGCGGCGCCCACATCCGGTGGTCGGCGCCGAGCGACGAGCCGAGCAGCACCACGGGCGCCTCGGCCGGACCGGTCTCCACGTAGTTGAGTCGCATGTCCCCTACCCTACGAAGTCAGCGGCATGATCGTCGTCCGCCGCTGGTGCTCGAAGACGACCGAACTGCGAATGTCGGCGATCTCCTGCCGTTTCGCCAGCGCCAGGACCAGGTCGCGCAGCGCCTCGGTGTCCTTGACCGCGACATGGGCGAGGAAGTCCACGCCGCCGGACACCATGAACATGGCGAGCGTCTGCGGCAGCTCCATCACGTATGCCTCGAACGAGGTCGCGACCGCCATCGCCTGCGGCCGGAGCTTGATCGAGATGATCGCCTGCGTGGACCGGTCGATCGCCTTCAGGTCGACGGCCGCGTGGTACCCGCTGATCACGCCGCGGTCGCGCAGGCCGCGAATCCGCTCCAGGCAGGTCGACGGCGCGATCCCGAGCTCGGCCGCCATCTCCCGGTTGGTCCGGCGGGCGTCGTTCTGCAGCATCCGCAGCAGCGCCGTATCAAGTTCGTCCACATCTCCCAGTTTTGCAGATTCACCGAACGATGTTCGGAGCGTACGCCAATCTTCCGCGCACTGGACTACCTTCACCGGCGTGCTGACGAACAAGATGGTCCTGGTGATCGCGAACGAAGCTCCGCCCGGCGAGGCCCTCAACACCGCCGCGCTACTCGGGGTCGGCCTCGGTAGCCATCACGAAGACTGCGTCGGCCCGGACACCGTCGACGGCTCCGGCGCGGCCCACACCGGGATGTGCGTCTATCCGATTCCGGTACTCCGCGCGCCCGCCGCCAAGCTCGCGTCCTTGCGCGCCCGCGCCGCGACGTACGCCGAAATCACCATCCACGACATGCACCAAGTCGCCCAGCAGGCGCGCACGTACGACCAGATGTCCACGACGCTGAGCGGGACGAAGCCGGAGGACATCGAATACCTGGGCCTGGCGCTGTACGGCCCACGCTCGGCCGTCGACTCCGTGACCGGAGCCTTACCGCTCTATCGCTGAGAGGGTGTCTCAGACACCCTCTGTAACTTGTCGGGGTTGGCGAGGACGCGGATGGTGGCGATGCCGTCCGCGTCGCAATCCAGGGTCAGGATGTGCGGCCGGCCGCGGACGATGACGTGGACGGCCGGGCCGGTGACGAGGTCGATCGGGGTCGCGCTGAACTCGGGCGGGGCGTAGATGTGGGCGAAGAACGTCGCCACCCGGTCCCGGCCGGTCACCGGTTTGCGCGCCGTCCGGCGCAGGCCGCCGCCGTCGGTGTACGAGGTGGCCGTTGCCTTGAGCATCGATTCGAGCCGGGGCAGGTCGCCGTCCCGGGCGGCGGCGACGAAGTCCAGCAGCAGCCGGCGTTGTTCATCGGCCGACGGCTCGAATCGCGGCTCTTCGTCGACCGAACGCAGCGCCCGGCGGTGCAGTTGCCGGCAGTCCTCCGGCGTACGGTCCAGGATCTCCGCGATCTCCTCGTACGGGAGCGTGAAGGCGGTGCGCAGTACGTACACGGCCCGTTGCGGCGGGGTCAGCCGCTCCATGAGGTGCAGTAGCGCCATCGACACGTCGTCGAGGTCGAGCGCGGTCGCGGGCACCGGTTCCGGGAGCCATTCGCCGACATAGCTCTCGCGGCGTGCCTTTCGCGTTCGGAGTACGTCGATCGCCAGCCGCGTCACCACCCGGGTCAGGTAGCGGCGCGGCTCGGCGACGTCGGTGCGATCGGCGGCGGACCAGCGTACGTACGCCTCCTGCAGCACGTCCTCCGTGTCGTGCATGCTGCCGAGCAACCGGTACGCCAGGCCCGCGAGCATGCCGCGCGCCGACTGGTACTCCTCCAGCACCGTCACCCGGCGAGGTCCGGTTGCCTCCTGGTCGCGACGTTCAGACGGGTCCACAGGTTGATGGTGCCAATCGCGAGCAAAACATTCGCGGCGCCCTCCTCGCCGAAGTGCTCCACGACTCCGTCCCACACGTCATCGGGTACGCCGGTGCGCTCGAGGATCGTGACCGCATCGGTCAGCGCCAGCGCGGCCCTCTCGCGCTCGTCGTAGAACGACGACTCCCGCCAGGCAGCCAGTCCGAACAGGCGCTGGCTGGTTTCGCCTTCCTTCAGGGCGTCGGTGGTGTGCATGTTCAGGCAGTACGCGCAGCCGTTGAGCATCGACGCACGGACCTTGATCAGGTGCAGCAACGTGTGGTCCAGAACGCTCTGCACGTAGTTCTCCACGCCATACACGGCCCGGAAGCCGCGCGGCGAGACCTTGCTGAAGTTCATCCGCTCTTCCATACCGACACGACGGGCCCGGCGGTGTCGGGCGTGACACTGGCTGGTGTGACAGCGGTCACGCAAGGGCTGGCGCGGGTACTCGCGCGCGGGACTGGGCGACGGCGAGCAGGATCATCACCGCGGGGATGCCGACGTCGTACACGAGAATGCCGCCGCCGTTGCCGGGCTGGTGGTCACCGTGCGCGAACCATTGGTAGACGTGGCCGATCGTGGCACCCCAGAGGAAAACCGCCGCGACCAGCCCGACCGTCAGCCGCTCCCGCGCGGAACCGGACGCGGCCCGGAACGCGGCGACGGCCAGCGCCAGGTTGGCGAAGGCGATCTCGAACTGGAACGGGCTCCTGACGAAGCCGATCGTGTCCGCCATGTAGTTGCCGATGGCCAGGAACGACAGCGTCATCCACAGGCTGCCGCAGCCGAGGGCCGCGATCGCCCACCAGCGCAGCCAGATCTCCAACCTGGCGGACCGATCGTCGACGTCGCGGGACCGGAGCAGTGCCCCGGCACAGGCGATCACGATCCAGAGCAGCGGCGTACACGTCTTGATCAGGTAGGTCGTGGTGTCCATGACTTCAATGTTGCATGGTTAATATTAACTCGTCAACACTCATGTACAGTGGCCCCTGTGGACGACGGACTTGGGGATCTGCTGCACCGAGTGGTGGCGTTGCTCGGCGACGCCGCGCGCAAACAGGGCGGCGAGGAGGGCGGGCTGACGTACAGCCAGCTGCGGTTGCTGGGATCGGTGGAGGATGTGGAGCCGGCGACGCAGCATCGGCTGGCTCAGGTGCTCGGCGTTTCGGACCCGGCGGTCAGCCGGGCGCTGCGGCCGCTGGAGGAGAAGGGCTTGGTCCGCATCACTCAAGACCCGCAGCATGCGCGGCGGCGGCTGGTCGAGCTCACGCCGGCAGGCCGGACGGCGTACCACACCATTGGCAAACCGCTCGCGGACGCGCTCCGCCGAGCGCTGCAGGCGGAGGACTTCCCGTACGACCGGTACCTGGCCGACACACTCCGGCTGGCCGAGATCCTCGAATCGTCCTGATCAGGAGAGCAGCAACGCTCAGGAGATCCGCAGGGCTTCAGAAGATCGGCAAGGGGCTCAGGAGATCTGCAGGGTGTGGCGGACCTTGACCACCGCGGTTTCGGTGGCCGGCTCCAGCTCGGTGCCTTGGCCGGCGAGGATGCTGACCGAGATCATCACATCACCTACGCCGGTGACGGCCGCGGTGTACTCGAGCCCGCGCTTCGAGCCGCTCGTACCGGTCAGCCGGAACGCGAACGGCTTCGTCCCGTACGCGGGTGCGGTGATCTCCTCGACCTTCATCGACGTATTGCCCGCGCCCTTGGTCTTCAGCGACACCTTCGAACAGTTGCCGACGGCTTTCGCGTACGACTCGCGCAGGTCGCCGACCTCGTCGGCCGTCCCCATCGAGTCCAGGACGTAGTCGATGTACGGACCTTCCTGGCCGCCGGTGAACGTACGGGCCGCGCTGGCCTTCGAGCCGGGCGCCTTGGTGGCGTTCAGGTACTTCACCAGCGTCTTGCAGCGGTCGCTCGGCGACGAGAACGGCTTCGTGCCGTCGGCCGAATCCTCCTTGTCCTCGGAGAATCCACTCGGCAGGTCGGCCAGCTCGAGCAGCGCCTTCGTCAGCTCCACTTCGGTCCGGGTCACCGGCACACCGGACGTACTCGACGGGACCGCGGTGGGACTCGGCGTACTGGCCGGCGCGCCGGCGCTCTCCTTGTCCTCACTGCCACACGAGGCAAGCGACAACCCAAGAACAGCAGCGAGCGCGAACGAGACGATCCTGGTCATGCGGACCTTCCGGAAGAGGCTCAAGGCGGCGAGCAGGGTGCAGCGTACCTGACTGCTCAGGTCTTCCGGTCAGTAGCTGTGGGAGCGGAGGTGGATGTTCTCCAGCAGGCCGACCGCGAGCAGGCAGGCGAACATCGACGAGCCGCCGTACGACACGAACGGCAGCGGCAGGCCGGTGACCGGCATGATGCCGAGCGTCATCCCGATGTTCTCGAACGCCTGGAACGCGAACCAGCAGACGATCCCGGTCGCCACCAGCCGGCCGAACGCGTCCCGCGCGGTGACCGCGATCCGCAGGCCCCGGAACAGGATCACCGCGAACAGCGCGATGATCGCGCCGGCGCCGATCAGCCCGAGCTCCTCCCCCGCGACCGTGAAGACGAAGTCGGTGTGCTGCTCGGGGACGAACGCATTCTGCGTCTGGCCGCCGTGGAACAGCCCCTGCCCGAACACGCCGCCGTTGCCGATCGCGATCCGGGCCTGGTTCACGTTGTACCCGATGCCCTGCGGGTCCGTGGACGGATGCAGGAAGGCGGTGAAGCGTTCGAGCTGGTACGTCTTCAGCACATGCAGCTCGATCGCGATCGCCGCGACCAGCACGCCCGCGGTGAGCAGGCCGAGCATCCATCGTTTCGGTACCCCGGAGACGGCGATGATCCCGAACACGATCGAGCCGAGCACCATCACCGTGCCCAGGTCCGGCTGCAGCATCACCAGGATCACCGGGATCGCGGCGACCCCGATCGCCTGCGCGACGTCGACGGTCCGGGCGTTCTCGTTCCGGTCGGTCTCGCCCTTCTCGGCGATCAGCAGCGCCATCCCGACGATCACCGCGAGCTTGGCGAACTCACTCGGCTGGATCGACATGCCAGGCAGGTGAATCCACGACCGGGAGCCGTTGATGGTCGAACCGACGCCCGGAACCAGCACCAGGATCAGTCCGACGATCGAGCCCGCGTACAGTACCGGCGCCAGGATCCGGACCCGGCGATGATCGGTGATCGCGGCACCGACCGCGAGCACCAGACCGATCGCGAAGTTCAGCGCGTGCCGGGCCAGGAACGCGTACTGGTTGCCGCCGGTGAGCGTGGTCCGGTTGTGGGTCGACGACCAGATCAGCATCGCGCCGATGAAGGACAGCGCGACCACGCACAGTACGAGCACCCAGTCCACGTGCCACACGGTCGACCGGCGGTCCATCCGCGGCCTGGTCCGGATCGGAGTCAGCAACGCCATGCCCGGCTCCTCACTGCCCCGGCTGCTTACCGGGCGGCGGGGTGGGCTTGATGTTGTACAGCGTCTCGTAGATCTTGCGGACCGCGTCACCACCGGCGCCGGAACCCGTACCCGCCTGGCTGATCATCATCACGACCGCGTACCGGTCGCTGTACGACGCGAGCCAGGACGTGGTCTGCTTCCCGTACACCTCGGCCGTACCGGTCTTGGCGCGGATCGGGATCTGGGTCAGCGGGAAGCCCTGGAACTTCCACGCCGCCGTACCGGTCAAGGTGGTCTGCTTCAAGGCGTTGTCGATGTAGCGCAGGGTGTTCGCCGGGACCGGGAGCTTCGCCTTCGCGGTCGGCTTGATCTGGTGCGACTTGCCGTTCGCGCCGATCCACGACTGCACCACGCGCGGCTCGTACAAGGTGCCACCGTTCGACAGGGCCGAGTACACGGTTGCCAGCTGCAGCGGGGTGACGATCGTGTCGCCCTGGCCGATCGCGAAGTTCACCGCGTCACCGGCCCGGTACTTGTACCCGTCGACGCAGAACTCGCGGGAGAACTGCTTCAAGAACGCCGAGGTGCCCGCGGGCGGGTTGCTCGCCAGCTTGCAGTAGTAGTCCTTCTGCGAGTCGTAGTAGGTCTTCTTCCACTTCCGGTCCGCGATCCGGCCACTCACCTCACCGGGCAGATCGACCCCGGTCGGCGTCCCCAGACCGAACTTCTGCGCCATCTCCACCAGCGGATCACGGGTGTTGATGTCGCTGGAGTTACCGCCCTCCTTCAGCCAGAGCGCGTACGCGATCCGGTAGAAGAACGTGTCGCAGGACAGCGCGAGCGCCTGGTCGAACCCGATCATCCCGTACGACGCGGACTCGTAGTTCTTGAACCTACGGTTGCCGACCTCGAAGTACGACGAGCAGTCCAGCCGGGTCTTCGGGCTGTACCCGGCGCCCATCGCGGCCGCGGTGGTGATCGGTTTGAACGTCGATCCCGGCGCGAGTTGTGCCTGCAGCGCGCGGGACACCAGCGGCGTACCGGACTTGGCCGAGTAGAGGGCGTCCAGCTCGCGCTGGCTGATCCCGCCGACCCAGACCCCCGGGTCGTACGTCGGGTAGCTGGCCATCGCGACCACGCGACCGGTCTTCGTGTCCATCACCACCGCGGCACCCGAATCGGCCACATACTTCCGGTGCGTCACCGGGTCGGTCTGCTTCCGCGCGGTCATGATCGCGTTCTTCAGCTGGGCCTCGACCGACGCCTGGATGCGGGAGTCGATCGTGCTCACCAGCGTCGCGCCCGGAACCGGCGCGGTCTGCTTCTGGACACCGGTCGTGTACCCGACCGCGTCGACGATCACGTCCTTCTGACCCGGCGTCCCGCGCAGGAGCTCGTCGTACGACCGCTCGATGCCGGCGCGGCCGACCAGATCGGACCGGTGCGGCACCGAGTCCTGCCCGGCCTTGTCCATCTCGTCGAGCTCTTCGGTGGTGATCGGCGACAGGTACCCGAGGATGTGCGCCGCGTTCACCTTGTAGGGCTCCGGGTACGCGCGCAGGGTCTGCGAGTCGGCGGAGACGCCCGGGAAGTCCTCGCGGCGCTCCATCACCTCGATCGCCACCTGTTCGCTGACGTCCTTCGCGACCGGGATCGGCTGGTACGGCGTACCGTTCCAGCAGGCCGGCGGCTTCGACGCACCCGGCTCGCCGCAGAGCATCGTCCGCGCCTTCAGGTCGGCCGGCTTCTGGCCGAGCACCTTCGCCAGCCGGGCGAGTACGACGTTCTGCTGCGATTGTGGCAGTTTCGCCAGCACCGACCGGTCGACCGTGATCATCAGCGAGACCCGGTTGCCGACCAGCGTGCGGCCCTGCGAGTCCACGATCGTGCCGCGCGGCGCCGGAACCAGAACCTTCCGGATGTGCTGCGCGGTCGCCGCCTGGGTGTAGTCGGCGCCCGACATCACCTGCATGTACCAGAGCCGGGCGAACAGCGTGCAGAGCAGTGAGAAGACCAGCACGCCGATCACCATCAACCGCAACCGTGCCTTCAGCGGCGCTTCGAAGCCGTCCCAGTTCACGGCGCGACCCGTCGCTCACGCGCAGGCTGTACGCGACCCATGATCCACATCACCAGCGGGATCACCACGATCGCGCCGACCACGTCGTACCCGGCGGAAATGCCCAGCCGCACACCGAACTGACCCCAGTCGACCGACGGGTCGTGCAGGAGCGAGCCGGTCGCGCTGTACAGAAAGAAGGAGATCGCTGTCCCGAGCACGACCGTCAGCGCGACGCCGAGCGGGCCGACCGGACCGCTCGAGTTCTGCCGGCGGATCACGCCGGCGACATACCCCGCGATCGCCAGCGACAGCGCCCAGCGGCCGGCGGTGTGATCGGCCGGCGGAACGATGTCGAGCAGCAGACCGCCGGCGAATCCGGCGATCGCGCCCCACTCCGGCCCGCGCGACAGCGCCAGCGCGATCACCACGATCAGCGTCAGGTCACATGTCACCCCGGCGACGGCGATGTTCGACAGGACGGAGGTCTGCACGGTTACGGCGACCATCAGGAAAAGGGCCGCCAGGCCGATGCGTAGTGCGATCACGTGGTCAGTTCCCCTTCCCTAGTTGAGTACGCGGTGGCCGGGCCGGTGGGCCGGTCACCACGCCGACGGTGTCGATCCGGGTCGGATCGACATACGGCTTGATGGTCGCGGTGGAGCCGAGGGCGCCTTCGTTCGGCGTCACCGAGGTGACGACGCCGATCGGGACACCAGGTACGTACGGCGCGTCGCCGGTGGAGCCCCAGGTGACGATCCGGTCGCCGACCTTCGGCCGCGCCTTCGGGTCGACCAGCTTGTAGTCGAGGGTGCCGGCCACGTCGCCCCGCCCGGAGACGAAGCCGAGCGCCATCGTCGCGTTCAGCCGGCCGCCCACGGTCGAGTTGCGGTCGCCGATCAGCAGCACGGTCGCGGTCCCCTGGGTGGTCCGCACCACCCGGCCGACCAGACCGGTCCCGTTCATCACCGTCATGTCCGGCCGCACGCCATCAGCCGTACCGGCGTCGATCGTGACCGTGTGGTTGAAGGTCTGCGCGCTGCCGATCCCGATCACCCGGGCCGGCGTCATCGTGAACGCCGGCGCCACCTTGAGCAGCTTGTCCAGCTCCTGCGCCCGGCTGCGGGCGTAGTCGGAGGTGTTCAGCTGCCGGGTCAGATCTTCATTGGCACTTTTCAGTTTTTCATTCTCTGCCTTCAACCTATCCACTTCGGCGAATCGGTCGCGGAGGTTGTCCACAGGCTGCCGGGCCTCGCTCGCGGTCGACTCCAGCGGGCCGAACACACTCGCCGCGGCCGAGCGCAACGGCTCCACCGGCGAACCGGCCGAGCGGCGGGCATCGAGCACGATCAAAGTGAGACTGGCCAGGATCACCAGCACCAGGACGGTCCGGCGACGGCGGATTTCCCGGGGCAATCCGGCTGAGCGCAGGGGCGTACCCGCCGACCGGATCGCGCTCCGGGCCGGGGTACCGAGGTCTTTGAGCATCGGTGGAGTCTCAGCGCCGGTTGTCGGTGACCAGGATGCGGTTGAGGGTCTCGATGTTGTCGACGCACTTGCCGGCACCGAGCACGACCGCGTCCAGCGGGTTCTCCGCGACGTGGATCGGGATTCCGGTCTCGTGCCGCAGCCGCTCGTCCATCCCCTTCAGCAGCGCGCCACCACCGGTCAGCACAATGCCGCGGTCGACGATGTCACCGGCCAGCTCCGGCGGGGTCTTGTCCAGCGTCGCCTTGACCGCGTCGACGATCGCCGTGATCGGCTCCTCGATCGCCTGCCGCATGTCCGCCGAGGACACCTTCACGGTCCGCGGCAGACCGGAGACCATGTCCCGGCCGCGGATCTCGCTGTCCGGCCCGTCGGTGGTCGGGAACGCCGACCCGATCGTCATCTTGATCTGCTCCGAGGTGGCCTCGCCGAGCAGCAGCGAGAACTCCTTCTTGCAGTAGTTCACGATCGCCTTGTCGATGGCGTCACCGGCCACCCGGATCGACTGGCTGGTGACGATGCCGCCGAACGAGATCACCGCGACCTCGGTGGTCCCACCGCCGATGTCGACCACCATGTTGCCGGTGGCGTCCCGGACCTCGAGGTTCGACCCGAGCGCGGCCGCCATCGGTTCCTCGATGATGTACACCTTGCGCGCGCCGGCCATGTACCCGGCGTCCCGGACCGCACGCTGCTCGACCGCGGTGATGCCCGACGGTACGCAGACCACGATCCGCGGCTTGGCGAAGTACCGCCGCCGGTGCACGCGCTGGATGAAGTACCGCAGCATCTGCTCGGCGGCGTCGAAGTCGGCGATCACGCCGTCCTTCAGCGGCCGGATCGCGGTGATGTTGCCCGGCGTCCGGCCGATCATCTTCTTCGCCTCGTGCCCGAACGCGACCGCCTCCCGCGGCTCGTCCGTCCGGGTCGCGACCACCGACGGCTCGTTCAGCACGACGCCCCGGCCGCGGACGTACACCAGCGTGTTCGCCGTCCCGAGATCGACCGCCATGTCGCGGCCGAGCATGCTGTTCGCCACCGCGGCACCTCCCACTCGGTCCCCGACCAGGCTAAGCGCGACCCGCCCTCAGCCCGTGGACCGACACGACCACGTCCGCCCAAGCACTTATCGTATCCGTCCCTTCACCTGCAGTCCGCAGCGGCCTTCAGCAGCGGAGAAGACCGGCGGCTGGACAGTACGTATGCGTCCACTGGTGGACAATCCAGGCGGCTCCAAGGCGCGCCCGCGCAGCTAGCACACGTATACGTACTGTCCAGCTGCAGATTCAGGGGAGGTCGGGGAACCAGAGTTTGATTTCGCGGGAGGCGGATTCTTCGGAGTCGGAGCCGTGGACGAGGTTCTCGCGGTTGGACAGCGAGAGGTCGCCGCGGATCGTGCCCGGAGCCGCCTTGCGGCCGTCGGTGGCGCCGTTCAGGGCGCGGATGACCTCGATCGCCTCGTCACCCTCGAGCACCATCGCGACCAGCGGACCGCTGGTGACGAAATCGCGGAGCGGCGGGTAGAAAGCCTTGTCCACGTGCTCGGCGTAGTGCTGGTCGGCCAGGTCGGCGTCGATCGTGCGCAGGTCCATGGCGACGATCCGGAGGCCCTTGGCCTCGAACCGGCCCAGCACCTCGCCGACCAGGCCGCGGCGGACCGTGTCGGGCTTCAGCAGGACCAGGGTTCGCTGCGACATCTGTCAACTCTCTCTAGAAGTAGTCGGGGCGGATGAGCCTAGCTGCTCGTTGGCCTTCTTTGCCTCTTCGATCCGGCGGCCGAGGACGATGGCGGCCACCCAGAAGGCGGCGAAGGCGATGCCGAGGACGAACATCACCGGTACGACGAAACCCAGGCCGACCGCGCCGACCTGGACGATCGAACCGAGGACGTAGCCCGCCTGGAACCGCAGCAGCCCGGCCGAGATCAGCGCCAGCAGGAACAGCCCCAGGCAGACCGGGACCGCGACCGCCGGACGGACGTTCGCGACCGAGATCATCACCGGCGTGACGAGTGCGAGCACGATCGACTCGAACGCCAGCACGATCGAAGCGAGCGACCTCACCGCGGCTCACCCTCCGGCTGCTCATCGCCGCTCAGCTCGTCCCCGCTCAGCTCGTCCCCGCTCAGCTCGTCCCCGCTCAGCTCGTCCCCGCTGAGCTCGTCCCCGGCCAGGTGCAGGCCGGTCGGCTGGTCGGACCTCGGCTTGCGGACCAGCAGGGCGCGGGCCTCGCCGGCAGTGATCACCGAGCCGGTGACCAGGACGCCGCCGGAGCCGAGTGCGACCGCATTCTCCTCGGCCAGCCGGATCGCGTCGTCGATCGCGTCGATCAGATGCGGCCGGACCAGTACGCGGTCCTCACCGAACACCTCGGCAGCCAGTTCACCCAGTTCCTCGGCCGGCATCGAGCGTTCGACGAAGCTGTTCCGCGTACACACCACGGTTTCCATGATCGGCTCGTACGCCTCCAGCAGCCCGTACACGTCCTTGTCCTTCATGCAGCCGAGGACGCCGATCAGCGGCTGGAACTGGAAGACCTCGGAGACCGTTGCTGCGGTCGCCTCCGCACCGTGCGGGTTGTGCGCGGCGTCGACGACGATGGTCGGGCTCTGCCGCACGACCTCCATCCGGCCCGGGCTGGTGACCTGCTCGAACCCGGCCTGCAGCAGTTCCGTCGTGACGCGGCCCTCGGTCTCCGGGCTGGCGCCGAACAGCGCCTCGACCGCGGCAACCGCGGTGGCGGCGTTGTGCGCCTGGTACTCACCGTGCAGGGGTACGAACAGCTCGTCGTACTCGCCGCCGAGGCCCTTGATCGAAAGCACCTGCCCGCCGACCGCGAGTGTACGGCTGACCACGCCGAACTCGATGCCCTCCCGCGCGACCTGAGCGCCCACCTCGGCGGACCGGCGCAGCAGCACCTCGAAGACCTCGAGG
Source organism: Kribbella hippodromi (assembly GCF_039531045.1). Lineage (NCBI taxonomy): Bacteria > Bacillati > Actinomycetota > Actinomycetes > Propionibacteriales > Kribbellaceae > Kribbella > Kribbella hippodromi. Next base: position 97,621 of record NZ_BAAAPH010000024.1, read on the forward strand.
CTCTGCTGGGACATCACCGCCGTACCGCCGGGCTTGATGATGCCGGACTTCTCGCCCGCGATCGTGACCGGATCGGCACCGAGCAGATGCGCGTGGTCGACCGCGACCGGGGTGATCACCGAGACGGTCCCGTCGGCGACGTTGGTCGCGTCCCAGCTCCCGCCCAGGCCGACCTCGATCACCGCGACGTCGACCGGCGCGTCGGCGAAGACCGCGAACGCCATCGCGGTGATCACCTCGAAGAACGTCAGCGGGTGGTCCTGCTCGGCGTCGACGACCTCCAGGTACGGGGCGAGCTCCTCGTACGCCTCGACGAACCGCTCTTCGCTGATCGGCTCGCCGTCGAGCGTGATGCGCTCGCGGACCGACTCCAGATGCGGGCTGGTGAACCGTCCGGTGCGGAGGCCGGCCGCGCGCAACAGGCTGTCGATCATCCGGGCAGTCGACGTCTTGCCGTTCGTCCCCGTCAGATGCACCACCGGGTACGCCCGCTGCGGATCGCCGAGCAGCTCGACCAGCCGCCGGACGCGCTCGAGGGACGGTTCGATCTTGTGCTCCGGCCAGCGCTGCTGAAGCCGTGCCGATACCTCGGCATAGGAGAGGTCGCTCATGAGGTAGCCCAGTCTAGGAGGGGGCTGTGGATAAGCGGTCGGAGCACCCCTTGACAACCACTAACATTGTGCGCATGAGCCAGACGTCCCGTGTTCCAGCCAAGCCCAGCCTCGACGGTCTCGAGGAGAAGTGGGCTGCCGTATGGAAGGAGCAGCAGACCTACGCCTTCGACCGCACCGCGGAGCGCGCCGACGTGTTCTCGATCGACACGCCGCCGCCGACGGTGTCCGGTTCGCTGCACGTCGGGCACATCTTCAGCTACACCCACACCGACCTGGTCGCCCGCTTCCAGCGGATGCGCGGCAAGGAGGTCTTCTACCCGATCGGCTGGGACGACAACGGCCTGCCGACCGAGCGCCGGGTGCAGAACTACTACGGCGTCAAGTGCGACCCCTCACTGCCGTACGACCCGGACTTCACGCCCCCGGAGAAGCCGGACCCGAAGAAGCAGGTCCCGATCTCCCGGCAGAACTTCGTCGACCTGTGCGGTGAGCTGACGCACATCGACGAGCAGGCGTTCGAGGCGATGTGGCGGCAGGTCGGGCTGAGCGTCGACTGGTCGTACCTCTACACCACGATCTCCGAGGAGTCGCGGCGTACGTCGCAGCGCGCCTTCCTGCGCAACTTCGCCCGCGGCGAGGCGTACTTGTCCGAGGCGCCGACGATGTGGGACGTCACGTTCCAGACCGCCGTCGCGCAGGCCGAGCTGGAACCGCGGCCGTACCCGGGCGCGTACCACCGGATCTCCTTCCACGGCGCCGACGGACCGATCTACATCGAGACCACCCGCCCGGAGCTGATCCCGGCCTGCGTCGCGCTGATCGCGCACCCGGACGACGACCGCTACAAGCCGTTGTTCGGGACGACGGTGAAGTCGCCGCTCTTCGGGGTCGAGGTTCCGGTGCTCGCGCATCCCGCCGCCGAGATGGACAAGGGCGCCGGGATCGCGATGTGCTGCACCTTCGGTGACCAGACCGACATCCAGTGGTGGCGCGAGCTGCAGCTCCCGGTCCGGACGGTGATCGGCCGCGACGGCCGGCTGCTCCGCGACACCCCGGCCTGGCTGGAGGGTTCCGCGGCGGAGCTGTACGGCGAGCTGGCCGGCAAGACCGTGTTCAGCGCCCGCGAGCTGATCGTCCAGAAGCTGCGCGAGAGCGGCGACCTGGACGGCGAGCCGAAGAAGACCGACCGGATGGCGAACTTCTTCGAGAAGGGCGACAAGCCGCTCGAGATCGTCTCCACCCGGCAGTGGTACATCACCAACGGCGGCCGCGACGCCGGGCTCAAGCAGGAGTTCATCGAGCGCGGCAACGAGCTGGCCTGGGTTCCGGAGCACATGAAGCACCGCTACCTGAACTGGGTCGAGGGCCTGAACGGTGACTGGCTGATCTCCCGCCAGCGATTCTTCGGCGTCCCGTTCCCGGTCTGGTACCCGATCGACGCCGACGGCGAGGTCGACTACGACCACCCGCTGATGCCGTCCGAGGCCGAGCTGCCGATCGACCCGACCTCGCAGGCCCCGCAGGGATATGACGAGTCCCGGCGCGGCAAGCCGGGTGGGTTCGAGGCCGACCCCGACGTGATGGACACCTGGGCGACGTCCTCGCTGACACCGCACATCGTCTGTGGCTGGGAGCGTGACGAGGACCTGTTCCGGCGGACGTTCCCGATGGACCTGAACACCCACGCGCACGAAATCATCCGTACCTGGCTGTTCTCCCGCGTCGTCCGCGCGCACTTCGAGAACGGCACGCTGCCGTGGGCGCGGTCGATGATCTCCGGGTTCGTCGTCGACCCGGACCGGAAGAAGATGTCCAAGTCCAAGGGCAACGCGGTGGTGCCGTCGGAGATCCTGGACAAGTTCGGGTCGGACGCGGTCCGCTGGCGCGCGGCGATGGCACGGCCGGGGCTGGACTCGCCGTTCGACGAGTCGCAGATGAAGGTCGGCCGGCGGCTGGCGATCAAGGTCCTGAACGCGTCGAAGTTCGTGCTCGGGTTCGGCGCGACCGAGGCGGACCCGGAGGCGGTCGTCGAGGCCGACCCGGCGGCGGTCACCGAGGCCGTCGACCTGGCGATGCTGCGGCGGCTGCAGGCAGTCGTCACGGACGCCACTGCGGCCTTCGAGCGGTACGACTACACCGGCGCGCTGGAGATCAGCGAGCGGTTCTTCTGGACGTTCTGCGACGACTACGTCGAGCTGGTCAAGGAGCGCGCGTACGGCGGTCAGGGCGAGGCCGGCGCGGCCTCCGCGAAGGCGGCGCTCGCGGTCGCGTTGTCGGTGCAGCTGCGGCTCCTCGCGCCGTACCTGCCGTTCGCGACCGAGGAGGTCTGGTCGTGGTGGCAGGACGGCTCGATCCACGTCGCGTCCTGGCCGACGGTCGAGGCCGACCTCGCGGTCGCCGAGCAGGAGCCCGAGGTGCTGGACGCGGTGTCGGAGGTCCTGGCCGGCATCCGCGGCGCGAAGTCCGAAGCGCAGGTGTCGATGAAGACCGAGGTCAGCAAGGTCGAGGTCTCCGGACCGGCCGCCCGGCTGACATTGGCCGAGCGCGCGGAGCCTGACCTCCGTGCCGCCGGCCGCATCACCGGCGAAATCATCTGGCACGCCGACGACTCGGACACGGTAAAGGTCGTCGCCACGCTCTGAGGTTGATGGGCGCGTCGGTGGTTTGCCGATTCGCGTTGGTTGGTTGTGAGTGGTGCCCGTCTCTCCGGCTGGGGAGGCGGGCATCGCTGCGTACACGGTGTTCGACTACCCTGCGACACCAGCTTGCCCAGATGTGGAAGCATCGGGACCACCGATGAGCCGCACCCCGCGACCGTACGTCCGAGGAGCCACCCGATGACCGACCCCACCAACCCCAAGTCCGAAACAACCGCCGACACCACGGAAATCCCGGCTGTCCCGGCGGAGGCCCCGAAGGTGGCGGATGCTGAACCGGCGGACACCAAGGTCGCGGGTTCTGGACCGGCGGACACCAAGGTCGCGGACACAAAGGTCGCGGACCCCGAGGCGGCGGAGGATTCCAAAGCGGCGGAGGATTCCAAGGCGGAGGGGAAGAAGAAGCGGCGGGGGTTGCGTGGGGCTTGGGTGACTGTTGGTGGGGCGGTGGTTTTGCTGGTCGTGCTGGCGGTGGCCGGGTACCAGTGGGGGCTGGGGCCGCTCAGCACCTTGAACGCCAAGCGCGGGATCAACCCGCCCGCCAAGCTCGCCGGGCTGGATCGGATCACCGACAAGGAGATCCGCGACCAGCTGCAGCTCGATCAGACCCGGGAAGCGCTCAGCCGGATCAACAACGGCAAACAAGCAACAGTCGAGGCGTACGGGACCGTCGACGGCAACCGGATGTTCGTCATCATCGCCCTGCGCGGCAAGGTCGACATCGACAAGACCGTCGCGGACTCCGGCGCCACCCCGGACAAGATCAAGAAGGTCGGCAAGTCCACCTGCGTCGAATCCACCGGCAACCTCCCGACCCAGTGCTACCGAGGCTCCAACACCCTCACCGTCATCGCCCAGTCCGCCAACGAGGGCGTCAACGTCGACCAGGTAGAACCCGTAGCCGAAGAAGCCTTCAAAGCCATGCGCTGACCCACTCGAACCAAACTGCCACCAGGCATCCCGCTCACCGAAGCCTGAAGCTGTCCGGACCTCTCCATCGAAGAAGATGTCCAAATTTGGTATGTTCATTTTTGGATGTATCAAGTGTGGAATGATCCGAGGTGGAATCAGTGGACCATTTCTACGGCCGTGCTCGCGAACTCGCTGCCCTCAGCCGGCTGCTGCACCGGGTCGAGGGCCGCGGGCTGACCGGGCGACCGGGCCGGGCAGTACTCGTTCGAGGGCGGCGGCGGGTTGGGAAGTCACGCCTCGTCGAGGAGTTCATCGAGCGCTCTGGGCTGCCAAGCTTCTTCTTCACCGCGTCGGCACAGTCGAATACCGCCACCGACCTGCGACTGTTCGTCGAGGCTGGTGCCGCATCGACGCTCCCACAGGCCGGTTTGTTCGCGGGACAATTGCCGCGCGACTGGGATGCCGCGTTGCAGTTGCTCGCGGCCGCCATACCGGCCGATCAACCCAGCATCGTCGTACTCGACGAGATGCCCTACCTGATCGCCAACGACCCCGGCTTCGAAGGCACTCTGCAGAAGCTGTACGACCGCGAGCTGTCCCGTAAGCCCATGCTGCTGCTCTGCGTGGGATCGGATCTCGCGATGATGGAGCGACTGAACGAGTACGACCGGCCGTTCCACCAAAGGGGTACCGAGATGGTGGTACCGCCCTTGAGCCCGGCCGATGTCGCCGAGATGCTCGGACTCGGACCGGCCGACGCCTTCGATGCCTTTCTGGTCTCCGGCGGCCTGCCCTTGGTGCTCGAGGAATGGCCAGTCAACGGCGGCCCGTTCGACTACCTGGCCGACGCCGTCACCGATCCGACTTCCGCCCTCATCGTCAGCGGCGAACGATCCCTGGCCGCCGAGTTCCCAGCCGACGCGCAGGCCCGGCTGGTGCTGTCGGCGATCGGGTCCGGCGAGCGTACCCGCACACTGATCGGCCGGGCCGCGGGTGGCATGCCGGCAACCAGCCTCAATCGAGCACTCCACCTCCTGAGCTCCAAGCGTGTCATCGAAGCTGTGACGCCGCTGTCGACCCACCCGTCCAAGGAGACTCGCTATTACGTCGCCGACTCCCATCTGCGCTTCTGGCTCGCGTTTCTGGGGCCGCATCTCGCGGAGGTCGAGCGAGGCCGTGGCGACCTGACACTGGCGCGTATCAGGCAGTCGTGGTCGTCGTGGCGCGGACGTGCCATCGAGCCCGTCGTTCGCGAGTCCCTCTTCCGGATGCGCGAGGGCGGTCTGCCGGCCGGCACCGGCACAGTCGGCGGGTACTGGACGAGGACCAACGATCCGGAGATCGACCTGGTCGCGGCGGACCGGGGTCCGATCGCTCAGCGCATCACCGCGGTGGGGTCGATCAAGTGGCTTGAGAAGGCGTTCGACGCGCATGACCTGGCACGGTTGCTCGTCCACAGGTCGCAGCTGCCGGGGGCGGACGACGCCACGCCACTGATCGCCGTCTCCCGGGCTGGTACTTCCGTCGACGGGGTTCAGTCGGTGACGCCTGACCAACTGCTGACGGCGTGGGGTGGGTCAGGCGAGTAGGCCGGCTATTAGGACCATGACGGGGATGGAGAGGAGGGTGCTGAGGAGGACTGCGCTGCGGGCGAGGGTTTGGCTGGCTCGGTATTGGACGGCGTAGACGTAGACGTTTTGGGCTGTGGGTAGGGCTGCTAGGAGGGTGGGGGCCAGTAGGGCGGGGCCGTGGAGGTCCAGGAGGTAGCGGGCGGTGGTGTAGGCGATCAGGGGTTGGACGAGGGTTTTGAGGGCTACCGCCAGGACTACGTCTCGGCGGAGGGTGATTGAGTTCTTGGTGCCGGCGCTGAGGCTTAGGCCGTAGGCGATCAGTGCTACTGGGACTGCGGCGGCTGCCACCAGGTCGATGGGGCGCATCAGTAGGTCTGGTGGATGGATGCCCAGGAGTGACACCAGTAGGCCTAGTAGCGACGCGACCGTCAGCGGGTTGCGCAGGGGGCGGGTTATGACCGTGCGGAGCGATACCCGGCGGCCGCTGCCTTGGCGGTCACCGTCCAGTACGGCGAACGCGACCGGTGCCATCACCAGGACCTGGAACAGTACGATCGGCGCCACCAAAGCGCCGTCGCCCAGTACGTACGCGGCGACCGGTACGCCCAGGTTGCCGGCGTTCACGTACGAGGATGCGAGTACGCCGATCGTCGCCTCGGAGCGGGTGCGCCGCCAGATCAGAACGGCGACCAGCAGGAACAGCACCTGTACCGCGAACAGACTGACCAGGTTGGTGACCAGTACGACCGAGAAGATCGCTCGCAGGTCCGCGCGGGCGACCGTGGTGAACATCAGCGCCGGTGTGGCCACGTAGAACGCGAGCCGGGACAGTACTAGTTCGTCATGGGAGCGCAGTACGCCGAGGAGGCCGACGACGTACCCGAGCACGGCCACTGCGACCAGTGCGCCGAAAGCACCGACGACGGCGGACACCTCAGGTACTCAGCGGCTCGGACACGCTCCGATGGTAGGGGTAAACGCTGTCCGAGGCGCCGGACTGCTCATCCGCTGGACGGTGACCTGCGGCACCTCGTCACGACGGCGGCTCGTCACAGCAGTTGCTCGTCACGGCAGTGGCGGGCGGCACTTGGTGACGATGCCGGCGATGGTGGCGCGGAAGCGCTCGAGGTCGGCGGCCGGGATCGCGTCGGTCAGTTGCCCGAGCGCCGCGCCGATGTCGGCGTGGAACGCGGTCGCCGCCTGCCGGCCCGCGTCCGTCAGCGTCACCTGCACCGCCCGCCGGTCGCCGGGTACCGCGGAACGCGCCGCCAGCCCGCGCTTCTCGATCCGGTCCATCAGCCCGGTGAGCGCAGCCTTCTCCACCCCGAACAGCTGCGCCAACTCAGCCATGCCACGCGGTCCACCGATCAGCACGCAGAGCAGCCGGGCTTGTACGGGCGTCAGGTCGTGACGCTCCGAAACAGACGTGAAGATGCCCTGCACCAGGCTGGTCAGCTGAATCAGCCCGGTACCGGCATCAAGCTGCTCGGCCCACGTCTCACCCACGGAACTACGGTACATGGCATGTACGGTTAATGGGGCGTACAGTATGTGTCGTTAACCATCGAAGGAGCGCAGCATGTCGTTCAGCGACGAGGAGCTCGCCTACCTGCGGTCCCAGCGGATCGCCCGGCTCGCGACCGTCAGCACCGACGGCCAGCCGGACGCGGTGCCGGTCGGTTTCGAGTACGACGGAACGCACCTTTACATAGGCGGGATCGACCCGGCGCGGACGCGGAAGTTCCGCAACGTGCGGGCCGGGAACACCAAGGTCGCGGCGATTCTGGACGATCTGCCGTCGGTCGACCCGTGGGTGCCGCGGTATCTGCGGATCTACGGCGAGGCGGAGCTGGTCGAGCGGGATGGGCGGTTCGGCGTGGGTACGTACCTGCGGATCGCGCCGACGGTTTCCTGGAGTTTCAACCTGGACGGGAAGCCGTTCGGGCACGACGACACGGGGCGAACCACTCGCACTGTGCATGAAGTGGTGGAGGCAGGATGAGTTTCGATACGCGGGCGGGTACGCGCGGTGCTCGGCAGCCCAAGGGGCGAGTGTTGCGGTGGGCGAATGTGCTGGTGTCCCGGCGGCTGCAGCGTGGGCGCAGTAGCAAGATGATGGGCGTCGACGCGTTGGTGTTGCGGACGATCGGGCGCAAGTCCGGTGCTGAGCGGCTGACGCCGGTCGGGTGGTTCCAGGCGGCCGATGGGAGCAAGTTGATCGTCGCATCTGCGGCCGGCGCGGCCAGTAATCCGGCTTGGTACTACAACCTCGCCGCGCATCCCGACCGGGTCAGCATCGATGTCGGTGGTGAAACCGTGCAGGTTCGAGCCGAGCAGTTGCATGGCGAGGAGCGCGCTGAGGCGTGGAAGCTGATCACGACGGAGGCGCCCCGGTTCACCGAGTACCAGGAGAAGACCGACCGGGAGCTGCCGGTCATTCGCCTGGTCCCGCGCGACTGAAGCTGTTGCCAGAAGCAATAAAGAGCAGCTCAGTAGCCGTTGCCGCCACCACTACTACTCGGTGCGGACGACGGCCCTGAGGACGTACCCGACGAAGGGTGCGGCAGCTGCGCCGGTGGTTGCCGCGTGCCAGGTGAAGTTCATCCCGCCGAACGAGTCCTTGGCGTTGTTTCCCTTGCTCTGGCTCGGCCCGTTGTCCAGCTTGAACGTGTACAACGGTTTGCCCTGGTACGTCAGCTGCTCCTGCCCGGTGTCCGACCGCTTCATCAGCCCCAGCCCGCTGACCGCCTTGGTCTCCGAGGACGTACCGGTAGCCGGAACCCAGACGCTCACGCAAGCGCCGGTGCACTTGATCATGCCGCCGGTCTCCTGCTCGGCAAAGTACAGCGTGTTCCCGGCCGGGTCCACGAGGGTCTGACCGACACCGCTCACATCATGGACGGAGACCGCGCCACCGGCCGCCGGCGGAGAAATAGTTCCACTGCTACTAGTTCCAGTGGAACTACTCCCGCAGGCCGTCAGGGCGCCCAGCGCGGTTACCGTTGCTCCTAGCAACAAGACTGTGGTTTTCATCTGAGATCACCTCTCAGCCACAGATACGCACGATCGCCCCAACCGGTTCACCAGCCGTTGTTCGAGATCCCCGTCCCGAGCATCACCTGGTCGTACGTGTTGCCGTCGTTGTCATCGGTGTACGCCACCGCGACCTCGGCGTACGGGGAGACCGCGACCGTCATTTGCTCCTGGCGCCCTGTCGTCACCGAGCTGAGCTTCTGCGCGGACAACCGACCGGTGTCAGTGCCGTCCGTCCCGAAACCACGCACCCACACGTCCGGATCGGCACCCTGCACCGTCCAGCCGACGACCGTCTGCGCCTGATCGTCGATCCCGACGGACGGCGCACTGCCACCAGCACCAACCTCCGTGTCCGCGTACCGCGCAGCACCGGTGGACGTGAAGCTCCGCGTCCAGACGCCGGCAGTACCGGTGTGGTCCGACTCCCAGGCGACCGCGAAGTCGCCGTTGAAGTCAGCTGCCACCGCGGCGTGCTGTTGCTGACCATCAGCCGTCGCATTGGCCGACCGCCGCGACAGCGTGGCCGCTCCGTTGGTGCGACCAAGCCGAACCAGTCCGACCTGGTAGAAGCCGTTGCCGTCACTGTCGTCGTCCCACACCACAACCGCATCACCAGAAGCAGACACAGCCACGTCCGGGTTGTGGTTCTGTCCGGTCGTGGCTGACGCGCTGACTTCCCAGGCACGAGTGGTCGGACCGGTGTACCCAGCTGCCTTCACTGTCGGTTGCCCACCGGTCTGGATGTCCTCCCAGACCACAGTGAATGCGACAGCAGCACCGGCTGGCGCACCATCCGGGTCCACGGCGACCCGCGGGTTGATCTGCTGCCCGGTAGCGCTGCTGTTCGCGGTACCAGATGCAGTAACCGCGCCAGCCGTACTGACCACCCGATAGGGGATGTTGTAGTACCCGTTGCCATCCGGATCGTCCTGCCAGACCACTACAGCGTTGCCCTTGTCGTCCAGCCCTACATCCGGATGCAGATGCCTCCAGTTGGTCACACCACTACTGCCACCGGCAGACAGCTTCGTTTCGTACACAGCAGCGCCGTTGTGGAACAGCCGGAGGTAGATCTCGCTGTGTACGTTGTCCGTCGCGTTGTCGGTATCGCGGTCGTCCTCCCAGGCAACCGCCACGTACCCGTTGCGGTTGGTGGCGATCGACGGGGTGTCCTGGTCACCGGTGGACACACTGTTCGCAGTGACCCAGGTCGGTGTCGCGACATGCGCGTTGGCAGTGGTAGCAGTGCAAGCCAGCACGGTGGCAGTCAGTGCGGTGACAGCGAAGATCTTCTTCATCATCACACCGCCTGCAGACCGGGGCGGCCCTCTTGGACGACGAACGACTTCACCGTCGCCGCAGCGGCCCCGTGCTCGGACACCTTTGCCACGTTCCGGAAATCGGCCCGCAGCTCGGTTGGGCTCAACGTCGCGCGTACGTAGCCCCGCCGGTTGTTGTAGAACTTCAGCCACGGGTTCATACCCACATCAGGCACCGTGGTAGCGCCATCGCCGTCACCGCTGGACGTGACAGAGCTGGTCACCAGCTCAGTGCCGATGGTCGCCGAGTTCGCGTTGTTGTAGTCGGCCTTCAGGTCACTCGCCCAAGCACGGTGCACGTCACCGGTGAGTACGACCGGGTTCCGTACGCTCCGGTCCACCCAGCCTTGCTGGATGCGCGCCCGCGACGCGCGGTACCCATCCCAGGAGTCCATGCTCGCGCCGGTGGAGCTGAACCGCCGGGCGAAGAACACCTGCTGGCCGATGATGTCCCACGTACCCAGGTGCTGGCCCAGACCGTCCAGGAGCCAGCTCTCCTGGGCATTGCCGGGCAGGCTGCGGTTCGCGAGGTCGGCGTCCGAGCACTGCTTCCATCCGTCGCCACAGGCCTGATCACTGCGGTACTGACGCGTGTCGAGCATGTGGAACGTCGCCAGACTCCCCCAACGCAACCGCCGGTACAACTGGATGCTGTTGCCGCTGTTCACCTGCGCCGGACGCAGCGGCATGTTCTCGTAGTACGCCTGGTACGCAGCTGACCGCCGCGCAGTCCACTGCGCCGCAGTCAGTGCAGGCGTGTTGTTCTCGCGGATCGTCCCGGCGTAGTTGTTCTCCACCTCATGGTCGTCCGGTACGACGATCCACGGCGCGACCGCATGCGCCGCCTGCAGATCCGGGTCCGTCTTGTACTGCGCGTACCGGCGGCGGTAGTCAGCCAGCGAAACGATCTCGTTGCCGAGGTGCAGCCGCGTACGGCCGGCGGTCGCACCGTACTCGTAGATGTAGTCGCCGAGATGCAGGATGACGCCCGGGTTCTCCTCGGCCATGCGGCGGTAGACGGTGAAGTACCCCTCCTCGTAGTGCGAGCAGGAGGTGAACGCCATCAACAGGTCACGACCGGCCGCACCGACCGCCGGCGTAGTACGTGTCCGGCCAACCGGTGAGAGGTGGCCCTGCGCGCGGAAGCGGTAGAAGTAGTCGGAGTCCGGGCTGAGTCCGCCGGCGACCACATGTACGGAGTGCGAAGCGGCGTACTTGGCGGTGACCGTACCGGAAGCGACCAGCGTGCTGAACGTGTCTGTGGTCGACACCTGCCAATCCACGGCGACATCCGCATTCGCCATGCCGCCTTGACCATCGGCATTCAAGGGCGTTGGAGCCAGGCGGGTCCAGAGCACGACGCTGTTCGCATCTGGTTCACCCGATGCGATGCCGAGCTGGAACGGGTACGGGACGGCGGCGGTGGCGGTGATCACCGAGGACTGGGCGGCAGCCGGTAGGGCGCCGGCCCCAGCCACGGCGAGTCCGCCGAGAACAAGGGTCCTGCGACTGATTGGGCTCATGAGCCTCACCTTCACGGGCACTCAGGGCGGCAGGCTCCCGGATCAGTCGAACTCTTCGGGAACCTTGAGAGTGTGTTGGTGGTTCATGCCCATGATTGCGCAGTTTCGGTAACTTTCCTACAGGACGAGAATGAGCAAAACCGTGGCAGGAACGCCTTCCAGCAGGCTGTTCAGCCACAGTCGCCGCTCCGTGACGAGCAGAACGAGCGCCAGGAAGATGTGCTGAGCCGCGGTGAACGCGACCAGCGCCTCCCCCTGCGGAACGTGCCCGGTCCGGGCCAGCGCGACGCCGAGCGCCAGCGCGACGCCGGTTGTCAGGTTGTAGAAACCCAGATTCACAATCCACAACCGCACCGCGCCGAAGTCGCCCGGCTTGAGCAGGAACAGCGGATACAGCCGGGGATTGCGGTAGAAGAACGACTCCATCAGCCAGACAGACGCCAGCAGGGCGGCGATCACCACCGCAAGCACCTGCGCGGCGCCATTCACAACAGCACCCCAATGTCCATGCGAGCGACGCTAAGCACCCACGTACGCGGCCGGAATCCCGCACCGCGAGGCTCGATCACCGGTCCGGATTCCCCACATTTGTGGGATAGGCGGCGGGCGGGCGGCGGCGCATACTGAGCGCATGTGGGAGGGCCGGGCGCGGGCCGCGCGCCGGGACATCGCGGCGCTGGGGACGTCGGGGATGGGCGTCGTGGACTTGCACGCGGCCACGATCGAAGTGGTCGAGCGGGTAGTCGGCAGCGAGCTGACCTGCTGGGCCGGAATCGACCCGGGCACGTTGGTGATCAGCTCGATGACCAGCGGCCGGGCGCGGATTCCGGCCGAGTACGAGCCGCGGCTGGCCGAGACCGAGTACGCCGGATCGGTACCCAACTCGTTCGCCGAACTGGCCCGCACTGGGCATCCGGTGGCGCGGCTCTCCGACCTGCCGTACCGCGAGGTGGTCGGGCACCGGCGGCTGAACGAGGTGTGGCGGCCGCTCGGCCTCGAGCACGAGGTGCGGACCACGTTCACCGTCGACGGGGACTGCTGGGGCGCGGCCGGATTCGTCCGCGCCGGCTCGGACTTCAACGATCGGGAGATCGAGTTTCTTGGGTCGGTCGCGCCGGTGATCGGGGCCGCGACCCGGGTGGCGGTGCGGACGGACGCCCACGGGTACCGCGGCGGAGGCGGCCCGGCGATCGTCGTCACCGGGCCGACGGGCGTACCGCGCGCTGTCACCGCGGCCGCCCGGATCTGGCAGGACGAACTCAACGAGATCGCCCCCGGCCGCTTCGGCGTACTGCTCCGCGCGGTCGTCACCGGCACCCAGGCGGCGCGATCCGGCACGTTCCAGGCGCGCGTACAAACGGCGTCCGGCGGCTGGGTCGTACTACAAGGGAGCCGCTTGATCGGCGACGCCGAGGACGAGGTGGTTGTGACGATCGAGCCGGCGTCCGGGCGGCACCTGGTCGGCATGCTGCTGGCCGCGTACGGGCTGACCGCCCGCGAACAAGAGATCTGCCTCGAGGTGATAACCGGCCAATCCACGGCCGCGATCGCGGACCGGCTGTCGATCTCACCGCACACTGTCCAGGACCATCTGAAGTCCGCGTTCACCAAGGTCGGCGTCCGCAGCCGCGGCGAACTGGTCGCAACACTGCGCCCGGACGACCCGACCACTACCCGTTAGGCCAGGGCGAGCTGCTTGCGGTAAGTCCCCGGCGCTACCCCGAAGTCGCGCTTGAACGCCTTCGCGAAGGCGAACTCCGACGTGTAGCCGATCTGCTTCGCGACCGTGGCGAGCGGCCGGTCGTGGTCTCGCAGCAACCGCGCCGCGGTCGTCATCCGCCAGCGAGACAAGTACGTCAGCGGCGGCTCCCCCACCGCATCCGTGAACCGGCGCGCGAACGCCGCCCGCGACAACCCCACACCTGCCGCCAACTCGGCAACCGTCCAGGCCGCGCCCGGCTGCTCGTGAATCAGCTCCAACCCTTGCACCACAGCAGGATCGGTCAACGCCCGCGCCCACCCGCTCTCGGTCGGGCAGTTGCTGTCCTCGAACCAAGCCCGCAGGATCAGCACCAGCAACGCGTCAACCAGCGCCGGCACGACAGCCGCCGAACCAGGCCGCCGAGCGTCGAGCTCCTCGCCCAAAATACTGATTGCCGTATGCAACGACCGGTGCCGCCCCGGATTGGCCGGCACGACGACCACGTCGGGCAGCCTGCTCAACACCGGATGCGGCCGTTCACGATCCAACCGGTAGGTCCCGCACAACAGCAGCGCGCGGGCGCCCGGTCCGTCCAGCGGCTCCTCCATGGTCGGATCGAAGTCGACCAACGGGGAGTCAGGGTGGTCGGCAAGCGCATGATCCAGGCCGCGCGGCAGCAGTACGGCATCGCCCGGCCCGAGCGGGATCGGATCGCCCTCCGGCGGCAGCAACCACGCCGTGCCCTGCAGGACCAGGTGGAAGGTGGCGCCGGACGAGCGCACGAACCGCAGCCCCCACGGCCCGCGGACGTCGGACCGCCCGGAGGTCGCCGGGCCGGTCTTCATCGCGGTGACGACATCGGCCAGTACGTCCATACTGATCATGATACTCGCGCCGATCAAGACGATCAGACATAAATATGCGCTTGATAGACATACGGCCGCTCGGTCCAGCCGCCTAACGTCGGTGACACAAGCTGACATCACCGAAGGAGTACGGATGAGTATCGTCGTCACCGCCGCCACCGGCCAGCTGGGCAGTCTCGTCATCGACGAACTGCTCCAGCGGGTTCCCGCCGATCAGATCGTCGCGGTCGCGCGGAACGCCGCGAAGGCCGCTCCGCTCGCCGAGCGCGGCGTCGAGGTGCGGATCGCCGACTACAACGACCGGGACGCGCTGGCGAAGGCGTTCGGCGCCGGCGACACGGTGCTGCTGATCTCGGGCCTCGATCCGAACCGGCTGGACCAGCACAAGACCGTGATCGCGCTCGCGAAGGAGGCCGGCGTCGCGCGGATCGCGTACACGAGTGTGCTCGGCGGCCCGGAGGCCGACTTCGACCTGGCGGACGACCATCGCGCCACCGAGCAGGCCATTCTCGATTCGGGTCTGCCGTACACGTTCCTCCGCAACGGCTGGTACAGCGAGGTCTACACCGACCAGATCCCGGTCCAGCTCGCGCATGGCGTGATCGGCAGCGCGGGTGACGGCCGGATCGCATCGGCCGCGCGCCGTGACTACGCGGCCGCCGCGGCTGTCGTGCTGACCGGCGACGGGCACGAGAAGCGGGCGTACGAGCTGAACGGCGACGTGTCCTACACCCTGACCGAGTACGCCGCCGAGCTGGCCAAGCAGTCCGGCCAAAACGTCGCCTACAACAACGTCTCGCCCGCGGAACACCTGCAGGTACTCACCGCTGCGGGCGTCCCGGAGCAGTTCGCGCCGATCCTGGTCGGCGTCGACAACGCGATCGAGCGCGGCCTCCTCTCCAGCCGCGGCTCCGACCTCAGCACCCTCATCACCCGCCCCACCACCCCTATCGCCAGCACCATCGCGTCCGCATTGGGACGCTAACGACAGGAGGTGTCCGCGAAATCCGCCGATTTCGCGGACACCCCAGGCGTGCGCGGTCGTATACGTAGATGACTACGTCCTGTCGTTAGCGCACCCTACAAACCTGCTCCCCCAACCCTTCCGCCCAACTCCGCATCACATCCCCCGCCCGCAAGTACCGCGGCGGCTTCTGCCCCGCGCCGACCCCGGCCGGCGTACCTGTGCTGATCACGTCGCCCGGATAGAGCGTCATGAACTGCGAGATGTAGTGCACGAGGTGCGCGACGCCGAAGATCATCTCGGCCGTCGAGCTGTCCTGCAGCACCGCACCGTTCACGTCCAGGCCGAGCTTGATCGCCTGTGGGTCGGGCACTTCGTCCGCGGTCAGAATCCACGGACCGAGCGGGCAGAACGTCGCCGCGTTCTTGCCCTTGTCCCACTGCCCGCCGCGCTCGAGCTGGAAGTGCCGCTCGGACACGTCGTTCACCAGGACATACCCCGCGATGTGCTCGTGAGCCTCGGCTTCGTCGGCCAGGTACGCGGCGGTGCGGCCGATCACGACGCCGAGCTCGACCTCCCAGTCGGTCTTCTCACCGCCCCGCGGGATCACCACGTCGTCGTACGCACCGACCACGGTGTCCGGCGCCTTCAGGAACAGGATCGGCTCGGCCGGTGCCTGCTGCCCTCCCTCGGCCGCGTGGTCGGCGTAATTCAAGCCGACGCAGACGATCTTTCCCGGACTCAGCGGCGGCGCGATCCGCACGCTGTCGAAGTCCACCGCCGCCTCCGCCTCCGAGGCCCGCGCGCGCCACCGCACCGGGTCGAACGGCTCGGCCGCGCCCGGCAACGTCGCCACCCGGCCGTCGTCGGTCAGGACGGCGTCCCGTAGCCCGTCGTCGGTGTGGATTCGGAGCAGTCTCACTTGTTCCTCCAACCAGAGTTCTTCGCCCAGTTCAGGTACGCGATGCCGAGTGCATGCGATCCCTGCACAGGTACGAGTTGCACGGCGTCGTACACGCGCAACGACTGTTGGTACACCAGCAGATCCTGCTCGGCGTACGCACCCCATCGGGCGCACTGCACCGCGTTGGCAGGTACTGCATCGCCGGTCCCGTCCACCCGGTACCAGACCTCCGTCGCGGACCGGATCAACTTCTGCGTGAACGTCTTCGTGAACAGCTGGACGTCCGGTCCCGCGGTGATCCCGGCGTCGTACGCGGCGTGCACGAACTCCGTACTGATCGCCGCGTGACTCAGATCCTCGATCTGCTTCGAGGCCGGGTACGACGGGGTGTACTCGGAGATCCCGGCGGTCTTGGCGTACCCGGCGTACAACTCGCTGTACGGCGGCCAGTACGTCCACACGTAGGCACCGTCGACGACTCGCAGCGCGGGTACGTACGCCTTGAGCAGCTGCACTACCCGGCTCCGGTAATGCGGATTCCCGGTCGCCCGGAACAGCTCGACGAGTACTTGCCCGATGCCCTGACTCTGGTTGTACGGCTGAATCGTGCCGTCGAACGGGATCGGCGCACCCTTCGGCCAGACGTAATCACCGGTGCCGTCAGGGCGCGAAACCCACTCGGGATCGTGGAACGCGACCGCCTCCGTCGCCGCCGCGAGCAAGTCCCGGGCGAACTGCTGCCGCTTGCCGCGCCGGAGTTTCGCCGACTTCAGCACCATCCGCGCGTACCGCGCCAGCGGGAAGGCCAGCATGCCGGTGTGCACGGCGAAGACGTAGTACTGCGGCTGGAAGGTGATCGTCGCGGCGACCGGTGCGGGCGCGGCGGCAGGAGACGGCCGGAGGTCGGCAGCCGTCCAACGCAGCGAAGCGTTGTACGCATTGTTGACTGCGGCAACTACATACGTCGGTGCAGTAGGGTCGAGCGACACGCCTCGCAGCGTCACGACCGCCGTGGTCGCGGGGTTCCGGAGCACAAGGTCGAAAAACCCGTTGGCAACGTTGGATACCTCAGCTGTCGACTCGGCCGAGCGAGATCCGGCCCAGCGCAGTTGGACGGCAGCCTGGCCGGTTCCGTCGGGTAGCACGCCATGACCCGCGGTGTAGTTGCCGGCGGTGCGCCAGACCTTGCCGGATCGGCCGGCGTAGTCCTGTACGTGCCGCGCGTGGTCGGTGGTTGCCAGCAAGTGCCGGGCGCGATCTTCGAACGTACGCAGGTAGCGCTCGTCCTGATGCGCCTCGTACATCCGGAGCAGAGCGAGCAGGAAGTACGACTCGCCCCACGCGTACAGGCCGGCCTCGTTGTTCTGTGGGTTGGACGCGAGATAGCCGGCTTGGGCCGCGTCGAACGCTTCGGGTGAGTCGTACACGAGTGGTGCCGCGGAGGCTGACAGGGTTGGGAGACCGGCCCAGGCGGCGACGCCGCCCGCTGTGGTTCCGAGGATGAGTGTACGGCGGCTGAGCTGTGGGTGCATGTTTCCTCACAAGGTGGACGGGATGCAGGGCGGTGGTCAGCCTTTGACGGCACCGCCCATGCTGTTGAGGATGCGTTTTTGCAGCAGCAGGAAGACCAGAACGACCGGGATCAGCGAGATCACCGTGCCGGCGGCGAGGCCGCGGACATCGGTCCCGGAGACACCACTCAGGTACGCGATGCCGAGCGCGATCGGGAACTTGGACTGACTGGTCAGCACGACCAGCGGCCAGATGAAGCTGTTCCAGACCGAGACGAATCCGAGGATCGCCAGCACCGCGAGCGTCGGCGCGACGATCGGGATGCAGATCCGCCAGAAGATGGCGAACTCGTTCGCACCGTCCACGCGGGCCGCCTCGATGACCTCGTCGGGGATCTGCGAGAACGCCTGGCGGAGCAGGAAGATCCCGAGCGAGGACAGGATCGCGGGCAGGATCACCGAAGCGAACGTGTCGGTCAGTCCGAGCTGGCTCATCACCAGGAACCGCGGGATCAGCATCAGCTCACCAGGCAGGAACATGATCGACAGGAACAGCATGAAGAACAGTCCGCGACCGCGAAAGGCGATCCGCGCCAACGGGTACGCGGTCAGGGCGGACACCACCAGGTACACCGGGATCGTGATGCCGACGTAGATCAGCGAGTTGAGGACGAACCGTGCGTACGGAATCGTCGTCCATGCCTCCCGGAACCAGGTCGCGACGGGCGGACGTGGAATCAGGTCGGGCGGGAACCCGAACACGTCCTGGCTGGCCGGTTTGGTGGCCGAGCTGAGCAGGATCAGGAACGGGCCGATGAACAGCGCGGCCACCGCGATCAGCAGGATGTACAGCGCGATCCGGCGGCGCATCAGACGTCCCTCCGCCGGGTCACCAGCAGGTTGAAGCCGGCCAGGACGATCATGATCGCCCAGAGCAGCAGGCCGACGGCGCTCGCATAACCCATGTCGTAGTCCTCGAAGGCTTTCGACCAGATGTAGTAGCCGAGGGTGAGAGTGGAGTCGAGCGGACCGCCGCGGGTCAGCACGTAAACGGACTCGAACGCGCGCATCGCCTCGAGCATGCTGAGCACCAGCGTGACCGCGAACGTCGGCCGCAGCGCCGGGACGACGACGTGCCGGAGCCGCTGCCACGCGTTCGCGCCGTCGATCGTCGCCGCCTCGACCTGCTCGGACGGCACCGCCTGCAAGCCGGCCAGGTAGATCATCATGAACAGCCCGGCGCTCTTCCACGCCTCCAGCAGGACGACGGTCGGCAGCGCCCAGTGCCGGTCGAGCAGGAAGTCGATCGGGCCGGCGCCGAACAGGCCGAGCATCCAGTTGACCACGCCCTCGCGGTTGAAGACGTACCGCCAGGCGACCGCCACCGCGACCATCGACGTGATCACCGGCAGGTAATAGAGCATCCGGAACGCTTGGATCGCGCGCAGCTTGAGGTTCACCAGCATCGCCAGGAACAGCGGCACGACGACGGTCAGCGGCAGGAACATCACCACGAAGAGCAGAGAGTTCCGGAGCGCGATCCAGACCCGCGGGTCGTGCCCGAGCTCGATGAAGTTGTCCAGGCCGGAGAAGCGGACCGGGTGCACGATGTCGTAGTCCGAGAACGCGAGCTGGATCGCGATCACGGCCGGCCAGGCGAACATCGCCGCGTAGAACAGCAGGCCGGGCAGCATGAAGGCATACGGCGTGTACCAGTGCTGGCCGACGACGCGGCCCTTCAGACCCGGCATACATGCTCCTTGTGTCTGAAACCTAGCTTTCAGACCGGAACCGTAGCGTAGAGATTGCTCGGCTGGAAGCGCCAACTCCAGAATTATCTGGCGTGATCCGTTGACTCCTTCGATGCGATGCCCAACACTCTGGTGTCTGTAAAGTGTGTTTAGGACATCTCATTCTGAGGAGCCATCAATGGCCCGACTCCGACTCGCACTCGTTGCCACTCTCGTGCTCGCGCTGGCCGGCTGCGTCTCCGGCAGTCCGGCCGGTGGCGACGAACCGAAACAGTCCGGCGACGCGTACTCCGGTGACGTCGAGTGGTGGACGATCAACCTGCAGAAGAACTACGGCTCGGACATCCAGAAGTGGATCGACGCGTACCAGAAAGAACACCCGAAGGTACACATCAAGTGGGTGGATGTGCCGGGACAGGACATCACCACCAAGCTGCTGGCCGCGATCGCCAGCGGCAAGGTGCCGGACGTCGTCAACTTCACCTCGGCGACGAGCGGGCTGTTCGGCGGCTCGATGACCGACCTGAACAGCCTGTTCAGCAAGGAGGACGTTGCCGCGTACCTGCCGAACCTGGCCGAACCGATGGTTGTCGACGGCAAGCGCATCGCGATCCCCTGGTACAACGGCGGTACGTCGCTCGCGTTCTACAACAAGGATCTGCTGGCCAAAGCTGGTTTCGATCCGGCGCAGCCGCCGAAGACGTACGACGATGCGCTCGCGCTGGCGACGAAGTACCACGATGCGACCGGCAAGTCGGCCACCAACTTCATGGCGTACTCGAGTGTCGTGCAGGCCGATGGGATTCCGCTGCTCTCCGAGGACAAGAAGAAGGCCGCGTTCAACACGCCGGAGACGCTGGCGCTGCTGGAGAAGTTCAAGACGCTGTTCAGTTCGGGCGTGATCGCGCCGGGCAGTCTCGGCGAGAACCAGCGTGATCTGCCGCAGTCGCTGGAGAACAAGCTGATCGCGTTCAACCCGGTGGCCGTGTCCAGCTCGCTGCTGAACGTCGAGAAGAACTCGCCGGCGGTGTACTCGTCGATCGTGGTCGGTCCGCCGGTGACCGGTGCCGGCGGCAAGTACTACATGCCCGGCCAGCAGGTGATGGGGATTCCGGCCAAGTCGGACAACCAGGCCGCCGCGGCCGCGTGGCTCAAGTACGTCGCCGCGCCCGAGCAGCAGCTCGCGCTGTGCAAGCTGGTGCCGATCTACCCGTCCTCGGTGAAGGCGCTGGAGGACCCGTTCTTCACCCAGATCAGCGGCAGCACGCCGGCGGATCAGGCCCGCAAGATCCTGGTGGACACGTTCAAGCAGAGCGTCGACGCGTCGCTGGGCTCCGGGAACGACGAGCAGTTGCGGCAGTTGTTCGACGACCAGGTGCGGGCGTTCATGTCCGGCACGAAGCCGGCCAAGCAGGCGCTGGACGACGCCGAAAAGGCGTGGAACGACACGCTGGCCAAGGCCAAATAGGGCACCTCGATCATCAGAGAAGGGCAATTCACGTGACGGACAAGCTGCGGATCGGGATCGTCGGCGCCGGCATCATGGGGCGGGGCAACGCGTTGTCGTTGTCCGGCCGCGCCGACGCCGAGATCACGGCCGTGACCAGCCGATCGGCCTCCTCGGCGGAACAGCTCGCCGGTGAGATCTCAGGTCGTGGCGCCGCGCGACCCGCGGTCCATGCGGATCTTGAGGCGTTGCTTGCGGACAGTGCGGTCGACGCCGTCGTACTCACCACGCCGGATGACGTGCACGGCGAGATGATGGTGCGTGCGGCCCAAGCCGGGAAGCACATTCTTGTCGAGAAGCCGATGACGACCTCGGTCGCGGAGGCCGACGCAGCGGTGCGGGCGATCCGCGAGCACGGCGTGGTGGCGATGTGCCTGTTCAATCACCGGTGGGTTCCGGCGTACGCGCAGGCGTACGAACTGCTCGCTGATCTCGGCGAAGGCGCGGTGGCGTACGCCCGCAAGGACGACACGATCTTCGTACCGACCGAGATGCTGTCCTGGGCGGACCGGACGACCTGTGCGTGGTTCTTGTCCAGTCATGACATCGACCTGGTCTCGTGGCTGCTGCGCGACCAGGTCCGCCGGGTGTACGCGACCGCGCGCTGGGGCAAGCTGCGGTCGCTCGGGATCGATACACCGGACGGGATTCAGATCCAGGCGGAGTACTCGCGCGGTGCGGTCGCGACGTTCGAGTCGGCGTGGATCTATCCGAACACGTTCCCGACGGTAGTGGACTCGTACGTCTCGGTCATCGCCGACGACGGCGTGGTGCAGCTCGACCGGCAGAAGGAGAGCGTCGTGCTGGCCAAGCCGGACGGGTACAGCTACCCGCGGAACATGCTCCAGCGGGTCATGCACGGCGTACCGGCCGGGGCGTACGCGGATGCGATCGCGCATTGGGTCGACTGCTGCCGTACCGGTCGCCAGCCGCTGATCACGATCGAGAGCAGCCGCAATGTGACGGCCGTCCTGGAGGCCGCACACCAGTCGATCGAGACCCGTCAGCCGGTCGACGTCACGATGCTCGCTGATCCCGGGGCGGCATGAGTACGGGACCGGAGAAGCCACGGCACATCGACGCACGGATCAACCGGATCGGTACGGACGACCTGATCAAGGCGTTCGGTTCACCCGCCTCGGAGCTGAGCGGTCTGCGCGCTTTCGTCGACGCGCAGCTACAGCGGCCGGCCTGGCCGTTGCCGGAGTGGTCCGACGCGATCCGATCAACTCCGGCCGCGGATGCCGTACTCGCTACGGCTGCTCCGCTGCTGGACGGGGTGGACGTGACTGGACGGGGATGTGGGCGGTCGCAGCTGTACGGCTTCCACTACCTGCGCTGGCTGTCAGCTGGTGCGGAGGCGTGGCTGCTGACCGGTGACAACCGGTACTTGCAGGCGTTTGAACAGCACTTGGACGACTGGGTGGACCAGCGTGACTCAGTGACCGGTGAGTGGCCGGGGCTGGACGTCATCTGGTACTCACTCGGCACCTGGGCGCGCTGCCGGCACCTGTTGCCGATGCTGGAGGTACTGACCCCGTCTGCGCTGTCCGACAAGGTGTGGGGACGTCTGCTCGCCACACTCGTCGGTGGCGCGCGCTGGGCGTACGACGAGCATGACGTCTTCCGGCACGGGAACTGGCAACTGGTGTGCGCTACCGAGCTGCTGCACCTCAGCGCAGTGCTGCCGTCGCTGGTGGAGTCGGCTGCGTGGGCGGAGCGTGCCAGGGAGCGGATCGAAGAGCACCTGGTGCTGGACATCTATCCGGACGGTGGGCACTACGAACGCTCCCCTGGGTACCACGGGATGGTGTTGAGCGCTTTGCAGACCGCTGCCCGGATTGACCCGGCTGTCGCGGCGCATCCTCGGTTCACCACCATGCACACGTGGTTGGTTGAGCTGGCGTCGTCTGGTGGTTGGCTGCCGCATCTGCAGGACAGTGGGATCGTTTGGCCGGCTACGGCACTCCTGCGCGGCAGCTACTTGCTGGACTCGCCTGCACTGGCACAGGTCGCTGCACAGTGGTTGACTCCGGTTGAACTAGCTACGGAGGCAGCGACGTTCCCTGCCTGGGAGGACGCTGAGCGGCAGGACAGGTGGGTACGTACGCTGCGCACTGCGCCACTGGTGGAGGCGCTCCCGCAGGCGACTGTGCTGCCGGAGTCGGGGTACACGATCCTGCGGAGTAATGAGCTGCGCGCGGTGATCAACCACGGTCCGCACATCGAGCATGAGCTGGAGTCGCACTCGCACCGGGCGGTGCTGGACCTCGTACTCGATGGGTGGCAGCAGCCGTTGCTGTGGGAGGCGGGTGGTCCGCCGAGCTACGACGATCCGGGATACCTCACCTGGTTCCAGTCCGGGCGGGGGCACAACACCGTGACTGTGGACGAGCTGGAGTTGTCCACGGATCGTGGGGTGGAGGTCGACGCGTTGGTCGACACTCCGGAGGTTGCTGTGTTCTCGGCGCGGCACCGCGGGTACGGCGTACCGCAGGCTCGCACAGTTGCGATGGTGCGTGTGGAGCCGGCGTACGTTGTGGTGGAGGATCGGGGCGCTGGGGAGCATACGTTCACGGCGCGGTGGCATGCGTTGCATCCGTGGCAGCAGGTTGGTCCGTTGGCGTACAACGCCGGTGATGGACCTGGGCTGTTGCTGATTGAGGCTGGTGGCGCGGCGACTGCGGTTGAGACCAGTGAGGGGGTCGCGCGGCGGCCGGTGCTGGAGCGGCGGGATGCGGAGTACGGACCGCTGCACACGTTGTCGTTCAAGCGGTCTAGTGGTGACTTCACTACTGTGCTGGTGCCGCACGCGGGGACTGCGCCGGATGTTGAAGTTACTCGGACGGACAGCGCCCTGGTGGTCACTCAGGGCGCGACGGTTGACCGGATCGGTGCGTCCTACTGGGTGCGGGAGCGGGACGGTCAGTTGTCGTGGGCAACCGGTTGGCGCACGCTCGAACTGCCTGGACTGCTCCGGACGTCAGAGCCGGTCGACGTCGTCGCCCGGGTTGCCGACGGCACACAGCGCCTGGAGATCACCTGCTCCGCGCGGTGCGCGGTGTGGGTCCGTCTGGGCCAGTCCACTCGCCTGAACGGCATCGTCGTGGATGACGTCGCTGCTGGTGACTGGGGGCAGCTGACGCTGCCGTACGCCGGGTCCTGGGTGGTTGAGCATGAGTGAGGTCACGAGTGGCTGGTTCGACGCTCGGGTTGTGACCGGTGCGCATCCGGCCGGGCTGTTGCCGGCTACCGACGTAGACGCGCTCGCCACGCATCTGGAGCGCTACGCGATGTCCGGTGCATTGGTGAGCGCCATGGCCTCCTGGCTGCACGACCCGCTCACGGGCAACGCGGAAGCCTCAGCTGTCGCGCAGACGCTCGCCCACCGCGGCGTACGCGCCTGCTGGACGGCTGTCCCGGCAACACCCGGCGAACTCCGCTCACTCACCGCACTGGTCGACAGCGCCATCGACAACGGCGTAGCGGCCTTCCGCATCCACCCGCTGTCACAGGGCTACTCCCCCGGCCTCCTCGCGGACCTCTACGCCGCACTGGAACAACACCACCTGCCGCTGTGCATCGACTCCGCGGAGATCAGCTGGTCCGACCTGACCACCATCGCAGCTGCCTACCCGGAGCTGCCGATCGTCGTATCCAACCTCGGCTACCGCAAACTGCGTGAACTCTGGGCCGCACTCAGCGCGCACACCAATCTGCACGTGGACCTGGTCGACTTCGCCTCGCACCAAGGCGTTGAGTGGCTGGCCGCCAACGGTCTGGCCGACCGGTTGCTGTTCGCGACCGGCCTCGGCGTCCGCGACCCCGGTGAGAGCATCGCCCGGCTGGCCTGGTCCGGCGTGGACGACCCGACAGTCCGCCTGGTCGGTTCACTCAACGCGGCCCGACTCTTCAGTACAGGAGGTGCCGTGTGATCGCCCGCCAACCAGCACATCACGTGATCGACGTACACGCCCACCTCGGCCCGTACTCGCTCTTCCACATCCCTGACCCGGACGCCGCGACCATGGTCTCGGTGATGGACCGGACCGGTACTGAGGTCACTGTGGTCGCTGCCAACCGCGCCATCCAGCAGGACGCACACCTTGGCAACTCGCAAACGCTCGCCGCGGTGGACGCGTACCCGGACCGGATCGCGGCGTACGCCGTCATCAACCCGTGGCAGTCACCGGAGCGAGAGCTGGAGCGACTCGCCGGCGACACCCGTTTCGTCGGTATCAAGGTGCATCCCAGCCTGCACAAGTACCCGGTGACCGGTGCGCGCTATTCCGCGGTATGGGAGTTCGCCGAATCAACAGGCTGCCCCGTACTCAGCCACTCCGAGCACCAGTCCCCGTACGACGCGCCGGCGCTCTTCGAGGCGGTCGCGGAGCGGTTCCCGGGCGCACCGGTCATTCTCGGGCACGCGGGCATCACACCGGCCGGAGTGGACGAGTCGATAGCGGCAGCCACCCGGTACGGCTCGCTGTGGCTTGAGGTGTGTGGCTCGCAGATGACCGGCCCGCTGATCTGCTCGATGGTGGAGCAGGTCGGCAGTGGCCGGGTGCTGTTCGGTTCGGACTTCCCGTTCATCGACCAGCGGATGTCGCTGGGCCGGGTGGTGCACGCGCCGCTGACGGAGAGTCAACGTCAAGATGTTCTCAGCGGGAATGCCCGCAAGCTGTTCCGGTGGCGGCCACTACCGGGAGAGACGGGAGATCGAGGGGTTGGCGATGAGTGACGAGACGCAGGCGACTGAACCAGTACCGGCCGAGCGGGTGCCGTCGGTGACGGTCGGGCTGTTCGGTCCGCGCCGGTTGGTGAAGACGATGGCGGAAGTCGGTCAAGAGGTCGCGGAGCGGTCCGCGCACGGCGTACGGTTCCTCTCCGGCGGCTACGACGACCAGTCCGAGGCCGAAGAGCGCTACCTGCGGCTGCGCGACCGGATCGACTCCGCGGTGTTCCCAGGTCCGTGGGCATTCGACCTGGCGACGACAGGCCACTGGCTGACTGTTCCGTCCACGCATCTCCCCCTCACCGGCGCCGCGCTGTACGCAGCCCTGCTACGCGCCTCACTGACCATCGAGAACGTCGACCTGCGCCGAGTCAGCATCGACTCCCTTTCGCAGGCCGATGTCGCAGAGGCGTACGCGGAGATCGGTCTGGACACCGCACACGTCTACGACCTGCCGTACGAAGGTCCTGAGTCGGTAGCCAAGTTCGCTCCGTTCCACCGGCAGAAGCGGGCAACAGTCGCTCTCACCACGATCTTGTCCGTTGAGCGCGAGCTGCGTACGGAAGGCGTGCCCGTGCTGCGCATTGCACCGACCCGGTCGAGCGTACGAGATGCGCTGGAGACTGCGGTCTTGCTCGGCCAAGGCACCAGGATGGGCGCGCACCAGCTGGCGATGATCGCTGTCCAAGTCATTCCGACTGGTGGCTCCCGTGCTGAGTCTGGTGACTACTGGCAGCAGGAGCTGGCGCTGTCGACGCACCAGAAGCTGCTGTCGGAAGCACGTCAGGTCGGAGCATCAGTCACGCGCCGGTCCGACACGCTGTTCCTGGTCACGACTACCCACGGCGCTCTAGTACGCCTGACTGAGCAGTTCACCGTTGCGCCTTTCCTGAGTGCGCTGACAGCGCAGCTTGGCGTACCGGTTGCTGTAGGCGCCGGCACCGGTCAGACAGCTCGTGCAGCTGAGGCCAACGCGCTGATGGCGGTTGAAGAGTCTGTAGCCGCTGGCGGGAAGGTCGCGGTCTATCTGGACGGCGGTAGTGATCGGCTGGACCTGGAGCCCGGTCCGGCGACAGCGAACGCCGCACCCGTGGACAGTACGCCGCAGATCGACCAGCGGGCGCTGGAGATCGTTACGTCGATCGCATCGGCCATGAGCGCCACCCCGGGACGACAGGTGGTCGTAGACGTGGAGAGCGTCGCCGCGATCATGCAGGTCACCCAGCGGACCGGCCGCCGGATGCTGAAGGAGCTGGTAGAGGCCGGGCTGGCCTGGCCGTTGCCACCGGCTCGGTCCACTGGTGGAGGCCGACCACGCCAGCAGTTCCGGCTGCTCACCGAGAAGCTCGATTAACTCCCAACTTGTTCTTGGAGGAGTCTGTGCAGACACACGACCAAGCCGACCGCCTGTACGCGCGCGCACGGCAGGTGATCGCCGGTGGCGTCTCCAGTGATGCACGGCGCGCGGACCGGCCGCTCTTCGTGGACCACGCCCTCGGCGCGGAGCTGTGGGACGTGGACGGCAACCGCTACCTCGACTACGTCCTCGGCCAGGGTCCGAACCTGCTAGGCCACGCAGCACCGTTGGTCGCGGACGCGGTGTCTGCCCAAGTACGGCGCGGGGTCGCGTACGCCGCGCAACACGAGGTCGGATCGTAGCCATGTCGTTCTGTGAGCCAAGGAGTTGGTCTTGTGAGTTGTCTTCCTAAGACCGCTTGGCCTCCGACTTGTACACGGCGCACTCCGCCTGGCCCGTGGGCACACCGGACGGCCGAAGATCGTGAAGTTCGAGGGGAACTACCACGGTTGGCTCGACCCGGTGCTGTACAGCGTGCACCCGGACCTCGCACTCGCCGGAGATGCCCGGCACCCCACAGCGGTCGGCGGTACGGCAGGTCAGCCACGCCATGACGCGGATGACTTGATTGTCCTTCCGTACAACGACCTTACGGCTGTTGCTGATGTGTTGGCGCAGTGCGGTGACGAGGTCGCTGCCGTCATCCTCGAACCGCTGCTCTGCAACACCGGCTGCATCACACCACAGCCCGGCTACCTCGAAGGACTACGAGAGCTGACCAGCCAGTACGGTGCGTTGCTGATCTTCGACGAGATCATCTCCGGCTTCCGGGTCGCTCCGGGCGGCGCGGGCGAGCTGTTCGGCGTCGTACCCGACTTGGCGGCATTTGGCAAGGCGATGGCCGGCGGCATGCAGGTGTCCGCACTGGTCGGCTCGGCGGAGGTGATGGGGACCATTGCCGACGGCAAGGTTGCGCACGCCGGGACCTTCAACTCCCACCCGGTCGCGATGGCAGCTGCC
Source organism: Kribbella hippodromi (assembly GCF_039531045.1). NCBI lineage: Bacteria > Bacillati > Actinomycetota > Actinomycetes > Propionibacteriales > Kribbellaceae > Kribbella > Kribbella hippodromi. The sequence continues at coordinate 125,510 of NZ_BAAAPH010000024.1, forward strand.
GACGCGGTGCTGCGCCAACTGGATGAGCACCGCGACGACATCTACCCGCCGCTGATCGCTACGGGTCAACGGCTGATGGCTGGACTGCGTGCAGCGGCCGAGCGGCACGGCGTACCGCTGCTGGTCGACGGTCCCGGTCCGGTGTTCCAGACCTACATCACCGACCAGCCGGCGGTCACCGACTACCGCTCGTTCGCCCGCTGCGACCGGGCCGCGATGGCTCGGTTCCACGCCGGGCTGTTCGCTGCTGGGATCAGCATCGTCCCGCGTGGGTTGTGGTTCCTGTCCACCGAGCACACCGCGGACCAGGTCGACGAGACTATTGCGGTAGCAGAGTCAGTGCTTTCTTCCCTGTAGGCGATGGATCGAACGCCTTCCGGTCCTGGTTGCACGTCGAGCCGTCGGCCGGCGCCTTCAGGTCGGTCAGGTACTCGGTGGTGATCCGGTCGGCGCAGGCGCTCTTCAGCAGCGTCGTGTGCCCGAAGCCCTCGACCGTGACCATCCGCGCGTCCGGCCACAGGTCGGCGTACGGACGGGTCGCCTCGTACGGCGTCGCCGGGTCATGCCGGGTACCGAACACCAGGACCGGCTGCTTCACCTGGTTCTGCCACGGTCCGAGGAAGGCGTCGGCGTCCTTGATACCGAAGAACTCGCACTGCAGACCGACCCAAGCACGGTAGCTGCCGAAGTGCGGGGCGCGCCGATCGGCGGCCGCTGCGTACGCCGGGTACGCGAGTGGGCGACCGGACTGCTTCGCCTCGACGCACGGCTGGAGCACGGTACCGAATGAGGTGGAGTACTCCTCCTTGCGGCGGTTCCACTCGATCAGCGCCTGCGGTGCCTTGGCGGCGGACTTGGCCTTCGCCTGGTTCGGGTTCGACAGCTGGGCGAACTGCGCCCACATGTCGGCGAGCGCCGGGAAGCCGGCCGGGTCGTACAGGTTGGAGAACGTCAGCGCCACAGCCAGCGCGTACGTCACCTTCAGCGTCGAACCGTCCGGCAACGCAACGTCCAGCGGGTGCGTCTTCAGCCGGGTGAACGTGCTCTCGACAACGGTCTTCGGGTCACCGAGCTTGTTCAGCGCACAGTTCGCGCCTGCTTTCTTGCACTCGGCAAGGAACTGCTCGTACGTGTCCGAAGCGCCTTCGCCCTGCTTCAGGCGTACGCCGACCGGGTTCTTGTCACCGTTCGATCCGGAATACGACTCCGGGCTCAAAGTGCCGTCGAGTACGAGGGCGCGGACGTTCTTCGGGAAGAGCTTCGCGTACGTCGCGCCGAGGTACGTGCCGTACGAGTAGCCCACGTACGTCAGCTTCGTATCGCCGACCGCCTGGCGGAGCAGGTCCATGTCCCGCGCCACGTTCGCGGTCGAGAAGTGCGCGAGCCGATCCGGCGACGTCGTCTGGCAGTGTGCCGCCAGCTTCGCGCCGTCGACGATGAACTGGCGCTCTTCCTTCGCCCCCACCGGGAACGGCGGCCAGCCCGCGGTCGCCTTCGCCTCCTCGGCGGCCGTCGGGTAACAGGTCACCGGGTCCGAGTGCCCGACCCCACGCGGATCGAAGCCGAGGATGTCGAACTTCGCCCGCAGCTCCGGCGTGTACGCCACCTGGGCGGCGTTGTGGACGAAGTCGACACCGGAACCGCCCGGGCCGCCGGGGTTGGTGAACAGGGTGCCGATCTTGTGGGCGGGGTCGCCGGCCGGCAGCCGGGTGAGCGCGATCGTGGTGGTAGCGCCGCGCGGGTTGTCGTAGTCGGTCGGGACCTCGACCGACGCGCACTGGAACGGCTTCAGCTTCGGATCGGCGCCGCAACTGCCCCACGCGATCGCCGGCACTTTCAGCTGCCTGGCCTGCCCCGGAATCTGCACTGGGCTCTTGGCTTCCGCGACGGCAGCGGTCATCGGGGTCAGCAGCACCAGCGCCACAGCGGCAGCCGACAGTCTTCGAAGAATTGTTCTGGGCGTCATGGCACCGACCGTAGGCGGCTGACCACTCCGGGCGCGTCCACCACGAGAAGGAGGCCGGGACTCCGCCGTTCAGCGGACCCCGGCCTCCATCACGAGACTTCGGTCAGGCGCTCTTCTCCCGGCGGTCCCGCTTGCGCTCGATCTGCTCGCGCGGAATCAGCGTCGGGTTCACGTTCTCCAGCACCACATCGCCGGTGACGACCACCTTGGCGACATCGTCACGGCTCGGCACCTCGTACATGACGTTCAGGAGCACTTCCTCCATGATCGCCCGCAGGCCGCGGGCGCCGGTGCCGCGGAGCAGCGCCTGGTCCGCGATCGCCTCGACCGCGTCGTCGGTGAACTCCAGCTCGACGCTGTCGATCTCGAACAGCCGCCGGTACTGCTTGACCAGCGCGTTCTTCGGCTCCGACAGGATCTTGATCAGCGCGTCGCGGTCCAGCGGCGACACCGTCGTGATCACCGGCAACCGGCCGATGAACTCCGGGATCAGACCGAACTTGAGCAGGTCCTCCGGCATCACGTCGGCGTACCCGCCGAGCTCCTTCGGCTTCTCCGGCTCCCGCGAGGTGTTGAAGCCGAGCGTCTTCTTGCCGACCCGCTGCTCGACCATGTGGTCCAGCCCGGCGAACGCGCCGCCGACGATGAACAACACGTTCGTGGTGTCGATCTGGATGAACTCCTGGTGCGGATGCTTGCGGCCACCCTGCGGCGGCACACTCGCGGTGGTGCCTTCCAGGATCTTCAGCAGCGCCTGCTGGACACCTTCACCGGAGACATCGCGGGTGATCGACGGGTTCTCGCTCTTGCGGGCGATCTTGTCGACCTCGTCGATGTAGATGATCCCGGTCTCGGCCTTCTTCACGTCGTAGTCCGCGGCCTGGATCAGCTTCAGCAGGATGTTCTCCACATCCTCGCCGACATATCCGGCCTCGGTCAGCGCGGTCGCGTCCGCGATCGCGAACGGAACGTTCAGCATCCGGGCGAGCGTCTGGGCCAGGTACGTCTTGCCGCAGCCGGTCGGGCCGATCAGCAGGATGTTCGACTTGGCCAGCTCCACCGCCTCGTCCTTCGCGTGCCGTCCCGCGCTGGACGAACCCTGACCGTCGCGGACCCGCTTGTAGTGGTTGTACACCGCCACCGCGAGCGCCTTCTTGGCCACGTCCTGACCGACGACGTACGCATTGAGGAAGTCGTAGATCTCCCGCGGCTTCGGCAGCTCGGTGAGTCCGACCTCGGAGCCCTCGTTCAGCTCCTCCTCGATGATCTCGTTGCAGAGATCGATGCATTCGTCGCAGATGTAAACGCCGGGACCGGCGATGAGCTTCTTGACCTGCTTCTGACTCTTGCCGCAGAACGAGCACTTGAGCAGGTCGCCGCCGTCACCAATGCGTGCCACCGGGACAGATCCCTTCTATGCGCAGTCGGACCGATTTCGACGGTACCCCGTCCGGGGCCCAAAAACCGCGCTCGCCACCAGCTTGTGACTACGCCGGTGGCGAACGCGTCAGGCCCTTGACAGCCCGCCGAACCGGCCGGGCTGGTTTTCGAACTCGTTCAGACGCCGGCCGGAACCGGGGTCTTCAGAGTCTGCAGGACATCGTCGATCAGGCCGTACTCGATCGCCTGCTCCGCGGTCAGGAACTTGTCCCGCTCGATGTCGCGGGACACCTCCTCGTGCGACTTGCCGCTGGCGTCGGCGAGCATCTTCTCCAGCAGCGCGCGCAGCCGGAGGATCTCGTTCGCCTGGATCTCGATGTCACTCGACTGGCCGTAGGTGCCCTCGGTGGCCGGCTGGTGGATGATGATCCGGCTGTTCGGCAGCGCCAGCCGCTTGCCCGGCGTACCGGCCGCGAGCAGCACCGCGGCGGCCGAGGCGGCCTGGCCGAGGCAGACCGTCTGGACGTCCGGCTTGATGTAGCGGACGGTGTCGTAGATCGCGGTCAGCGCCGTGAACGAGCCGCCCGGAGAGTTGATGTAGATGCTGATGTCGCGGTCGGAGTCCATCGACTGCAGGCAGAGCAGCTGCGCCATCACCGCGTTCGCGATCTCGTCGGTGATCGGCGTGCCGAGGAAGATGATCCGGTCCTCGAACAGCTTGGTGTAGGGGTCGATCCGGCGCATGCCGTACGACGTGCGCTCCTCCCACTGCGGGATGAAGTAGTTCATGGTGCGTCCTTAACTGACGGAGTGGGAGATCAGGAGTTCGGGCTGCCGGAGGTCAGCTGGGCGGCGCTGGCCACGACGTGGTCGATGAAGCCGTAGTCCTTGGCCGCGTCGGCGGTGAACCAGCGGTCCCGGTCGGCGTCGTTCTCGACCTGCTCCAGCGGCTGGCCGGTGTGCTCGGCGATCAGCTTGAACAGCTGCGCCTTGATGTGCAGCGACTGCTCGGCCTGAATCTTGATGTCCGACGCCGTACCACCCATACCGCCGGACGGCTGGTGCATCATGATCCGCGCGTGCGGCAGCGCGTAGCGCTTGTTCTTCGCGCCGGCGCAGAGCAGGAACTGGCCCATCGAGGCGGCCAGGCCCATCCCGACGGTGGCGACGTCGTTGGAGATCCACTGCATCGTGTCGTAGATCGCCATGCCGGAGTCCACCGAGCCACCCGGCGAGTTGATGTACAGCCAGATGTCCTGGTTGGGGTCCTCGGCGTTGAGGAGCAGCATCTGCGCGCAGATCGCGTTCGCGTTGTCGTCGCGAACCTCGGACCCCAGGAAGATGATCCGGTTCTGCAGCAGGCGCTGGTAGATGTGGTCGTCGAGTCCGCCGGATCCGTTGCCGCCCGCGGCTTTGGGGCTGGCTGCAAATGTCTCGTTCACGAACCCGACATTACTGGTCGGCGGCGACAGACCTAAGGCTGGGCCGGAGGTGTTCGCTCACGGCGCATCGCGGGTGAATCACCAGCCGCAGAGAACCACGGACCCGGGCTCCTCAGCCGCCGCGGCGACCGTCCCTCCGGCCGCTGCCTCGAGCCCTGTTCCGGGCGCTGTTCCGCGCGCTGTTCCAGGCGCTGTTCCGCGCGCTGTTCCAGGCGCTGTTCCAGGCGCTGTTCCAGGCGCTGTTCCGCGCGCTCCCGGTTTCGGTGCTTGCCGGCGCCCAGGGTGCTCCTGGTCCACCAGCACCTCCGGCTCCTGCAACAGCGCGGCCACACCGGTCCTTTCAGCTGGAAATCGATTCACCGTCCACCGTAGGCGGTCCAGCCGACAGTTTCTTCTCAACCGGTTCGCAAAATGCGTACGGCGCATGCTCGCCGCACGGCGCGGTCCGCGCGCGCCCACCTGGCCCTTCGTACGACCCACGCGGATCTGCGTACGCCCGCCCACACCGGTGGATATCCACTGCTGTTGAGGGGCGGGGTCCAGTGGTCTAAGCAACGAGTAGTTCGGCTAGTGCTTGGGCTGGGGT